>NZ_JBSGFQ010000008.1:0-222670 GCF_053603495.1 Nonomuraea sp. NPDC004186
GTTCGAGCGCGGCGGCGATCGGCTCGTCGCGGCCGGTCACGGCGGCGGCCAGGTGCCAGGCGCGGCGGTCGGCGTCCTGCTCGTCGTCGAGCACGCCGGCGAGGGCGCGGTGCGCGGCCAGGCGCTCGTCGTAGGCCGCCCGCCGAGCCGCCGCCGTACGCATCAGCGGGTGGCCGAAGGACAGCCGCTCGCCGGTGATGGACAGGAAACCGGCGCGCTCGGCCGGGCCCAGGGCGGCGGCGTCGACCCCCAGCCTCCCGGCCGCGCGCACGACCACGTCGAGATCCCCGGCGTCGTCAAGGGCGGCGACCATCAGCATCGTCTGGCTGTCCGGCGGCAGGACGGCGATCCGCGCCTCGTACGCCTCCTGGATCCGGCGCGGCAGCGGCAGCGACTCCGGCGCGTGGTGCGGCGAATCGGGCATCCGGGGCAACTCGATCAGGGCGAGCGGGTTGCCGCCGCTCTCGGCGAGGATCCTCTCCCGTACGTGGGGGCCCAGACCGGGCGTGTGCTCGCGCAGCAGATCGCCGGCGGCCTGCCGGTCGAGGCCTTCGAGCCGTAACTCGGGCACTCCGGGCGCGTGGAAGGCGTCCCTGGCCGCGAACAGCAGGGCGATCCCCTCCGAGTGCAGCCGCCGGGCCGCGAACAGCAGCGCCTCGGCCGACGACCGGTCCATCCACTGCGCGTCGTCGACCAGGCAGAGCAGCGGGCCGTCCTCGGCCAGTTCGGTGAGCAGCGACAGGGCGGCCAGGCCGATGAGGAAGCGGTCCTCCGGCGCGGTGGCGAGGCCGAACGCGCCTTCCAGCGCCCTGGCCTGCGGCGCCGGAAGCCTGCCGATCCGGTCGAGCGCCGGGCGGAGCAGCAGGTGGAGCGCCGCGAAGGGCAGCTCGGCCTCGGTCTCGATGCCGGTGCCGCGCAGCGGACGCATGCCCTCCGCCGACCGGGCGGCGTGGTCGAGGAGCGCGGACTTGCCGATCCCGGGCTCGCCCCGCAGGATCAGGCTCCCGCTCCGGCCGCCCCTGGCCTGCGCGATCAGAACGTCGATCTGCGCCTGCTCCCTCTCCCGTCCCCACAGCACCATCAGAATGTAGCGCCCCCCGACACCAGACAATCGTCCGATACCGGGCAGACGCTCTCCCTCCCTAACGTCGTACACGCCACGTAAGGAGAGACATGGATTTCTTACTTTTCTTGCTGCTGTTCGTCGCGCTGTGCGGGTGGCTCGACCACTGGGCCACCCGAACTCCCGAGCCGGTCTCCAAGGAGGGACGCTGAATGTTCGTCGGACACTTCGGTCTGGCCGCCGCCGTCAAAGCCGGCCAGCCCCGCGTCCCGCTGTGGTCGCTCATGCTCGCCACGCAGTTCCTCGACGTCATCTTCGTGATCCTGTTCCTGGCGGGCGGGATCGAGTCCTTCCAGGCCGTCGCCCCGGGCACCTACGGCGAGGCGCTGATCGACGCGCAGTACACCCACTCACTGCTGGGCGCGTTGCTGCTGTCGGCGCTGTACGGCGGCTTCGGAGCCTGGCGGTGGGGCCGCACGGCCGGGTGGGTGCTGGGCGCGGTGACGTTCAGCCACTGGCTGCTCGACCTGCTCGTCCACCGGGCCGACCTGCCGTTGCTGCCCGGCAACGCCGGCGACCTGCCGCTGCTCGGCTTCGGACTGTGGCAGATCCCCTGGCTCACGGGCGTCGCCGAGGGGGTTCTCGTGGTGGTCGGCGCGGTCCTGTACTTCCGCTCGGTACGGGAGCGCGCCACGGTCACCTGGCGGGCGATGGTCTCCGGCGGTGCGATGGCCCTGCTGCTCGCGCTGGGGCTGATCGTGGACATCGTCAGTTAGGAAGGTGGCGACATGTTCGTTGACGTTCCGGGCGGTCGCCTGGCCTACGACAGTGTCGGCGAAGGGCCGCTCGTCGTGTGCGTACCCGGTCTGGGGGACACCCGCGAGGCCTACCGGTTCCTGCGCCCGCAGCTGGTGGAGGCGGGGTACCGGGTGGTGACGGCGGACCTGCGCGGCCACGGGGAGTCCTCGGCGGGCTGGGACGACTACTCCCAGTCCGCGGTGGGCGGCGACATCGTGGCCCTGCTGGAGGAGCTGGACGCGCCCGGCGCCGTCCTGCTCGGCAACTCCTACGCGGCGGGCGGCGTCGTCCGCGCCGCCGCGGAGGCGCCCGAGCGGGTGGCCGGGATCGTCGCGATCGACGGCTTCATCAGAGCCGTCCCCCTCAACGTCGCCGTCCGCGCGCTGGTCCGGCTGATCGCCGCCTCCCCGCGGCTGTGGAGCCTCTACTACGCCATGGCGCACCGTACGGCCAGGCCCGCCGACCTGGCCGGACACCGCGCCGAACTGGTGGCCATGCTGCGCGACCCGAAACGGCGCGAGGCGATGCGCGCCATGCTCCTCGACCGCGAACCGGACGCCGAGCGGGCCATCGCCCAGGTCCGCTGCCCGGCCCTGGTCCTCATGGGCGCCAAGGACCCCGACTTCCCCGACCCGGCGGCCGAGGCGCGGACCCAGGCGTCGCTGCTGCGCGGGCAGGCTGTCGTGATCGATGGCGCGGGCCACTACCCGATGTCGGAGTATCCCGAGCGTACGGCCGAGGCGCTGCTGCCCTTCCTGAAGAACGCGTTCTGACGGTGCTCATCCCGGCCTCCGCAGCCAGAGCGTGTGCGCGGCCCAGGCCGCCGCCGCGCCCACCGCGTACCAGAAGAGGTCAGGCGGGTTGAACGTGCTGCCCAGCAGCGGCCGCAGCACGGCCGGGATCTCCCCGAGCTGGGCGAACTCGATCGCCCAGCTCGCCCCGGCCGCCATCACCGCCGGCACCCAGGGGCGCACCCGGGGGAGGACCAGCACCACGAGCGTGTAGATCAACACGGTGTAGAGGGCGTCGCCCGCGTACTTCGACACCGGGCCGTCGAAGAACGCGCGCACCCCCAATCCGGCCGCGACGGTCAGGACGGCTGCGCAGAGAGCGACTAGGCGGGGCACCGGATCACGTTATCGATACTGCGACATCGGTGCGGTCGCTCGCGGCAGCGCGTTGCGGCGGATCACTTCGGCGTACCAGTGGCCGCTGTTCTTGATCGTGCGGTGCTGGGTGGTGTAGTCGACGTGGACGAGGCCGAAGCGACGGGAGTATCCCCACCCCCATTCGAAGTTGTCCATGAGGGACCACGCGAAGTAGCCCTGGAGCGGCACGCCGGCGCGGATCGCCTCCAGGCAGGCGTGCAGGTGCTGCGCGTAGTAGTCGATACGGTCCTGGTCGCGCACTCCGCCGTCGGCGTCGACCGTGTCGGAGTAGGCGGCGCCGTTCTCGGTGACGTAGAGCGGAATCGGTCCGTAGTCCTCGGTGACGCGGCGCAGCAGCGCGGTGAGTCCGGCCGGGTCGACCTCCCAGTCCATGTGGGTGACCGGGAAGCCGCGGCGGATGAAGCTGACGTCCTCACAACCCGGCCAGGCCGCGCCGGCGCTGGGCCGACCGTCGGCGGACGCCGCGACCACGAGAGGGTTGTAGTAGTTGAGGCCGAGGAAGTCGATCGGCGCGGCGATGGTCGCCAGGTCGCCCGGGTGGATGAAGGACAAGTCGGTCAGGTGGGCGACGTCGCCGGAGACGTCGGCCGGGTATTCGGCACGCAGCAGCGGATCGAGGAAGATCCGGTTGCCGATGCCGTCGACGCGGCGCAGCGCCTCACGGTCGGCCGGGCTGTCCGAGTACGCGATGAGCGACTGCACGTTGAGCGTGGTGCCGATGACGGCGGCCGAGTCGGCGGTCCGGATCGCCCGGGTGGCCAGACCGTGACCGAGCAGCAGGTGATGAGATGCGGCCAGCGCGGCGGCGCCGTCGCTGCGGCCGGGCGCGTGCCGGCCGTCGGCATAGCCGAGGAAAGCGGCGCACCACGGTTCGTTGAGCGTGATCCAGTGGCGGACGCGGTCGCCCAGCGCTCCGTGGACGAGTGCGGCGTATTCGGCGAAGCGAGCGGCGGTGTCCCGGGCGGGCCACCCTCCGGCGTCCTCGAGTTCCTGCGGCAGGTCCCAGTGGTAGAGCGTGACCCACGGCTCGATCCCCCGGTCCAGCAGCTCGTCGGCGAGCCGCCGGTAGAAGTCGAGCCCGCGCTGGTTGGCCCGGCCCCGGCCGCCGGGCTGCACCCGGGGCCAGGAGACGGAGAACCGGTACGCGTTCAGGCCCAGCCGGGCCATGAGGGCGACGTCGCCGGCGTACCGGTGGTAGTGGTCGCAAGCGACGTCGCCGGTGTCCCCGTCGAGCACGCGTCCCGGGGTGTGGCTGAAGGTGTCCCAGATCGAGGCGGTGCGGCCGTCCTCGGCGACGGCGCCTTCGACCTGGTACGCCGCCGTCGCGGCACCCCAGAGAAAGCCCTGGGGGAAGGGAAGTGCGGACACGGAGGGCCTCTCGGGTGAGGACGGCGCCGGCCGGGTGACCGGCGCCGTCGCGCGGGGTCAGGACAGCGTCAGTTCCAGGTAGGGGTGGTTGTCGGTCGCTTCCTTGCTGGAGAAGGAGGTGAACGGCCCGTACGCCGTGGCGGTGGACGTGATCGCGAGGCTGGCCTCCTGCCCGGCGGCGAGCTGGGCCTGGACGAACGCGGTGACGTCGACGGCGTGCCAGGACGCGGTGGTGTCGAGCGTGAACGTGCCGAGACCGGCGCCCAGCGGCGGCCGGGTGTCCCAGGTCAGCGTGGCTTCGCTCCAGCTCGCGTCGGTGACCGCGTGGACGGCGTCGGTCGCGCCCGCGGCGTCGCTGGTCGAGCCGTAGACGTGCAGGGTGGCCGAGACGACCGTGCCGTGCGCCGCGGTCAGCGGGAAGGTCAGGTACGCGATCCGGTCGAACCCGCTGCCGAGGCTGGGATTGTTGCGTACTTCGAGGACGGAGCCCGTGCCGAAGGCGGTGGCCGCGTAGGTGCCGTCGCGGACGAACCCGTCGGCCACGGGTTCGATGTGCGACGGGTCGACCACCGACACCGGCACACGGACGACCTTCAGTATCGGTGCGTGAATGATCAGCGCGCCGACTTTCGCGCTGCCACCGCCGGCGGCGGTGACCAGGCCGGAGCCGTCCACCGTGGCCACGGCCGGATGGCTGCTGGTCCAGGTGATGGTCGCCGTGGACAGATCGGCCGGGCTGCCGTCGGTCTGCTTGCCGGTCAGGCTCAGCCGCAGGGTGTCGCCGATCGACAGGGCCGGCGGGCCGGCCGGGGACGCGGTCACGGTCCCGAGAACGACCGGCCGGGGCGCCGCGTCCGCCTGGGCGTCGGACTTTCCGGCGTAGACCCGGACCTCCGTGACGCTGTTGTAGCTGCTGACGGAGTTTCCGTGGCCGACCAGCCGGACGTGGCGGGCCGGCCGCGCCGCGAAGGAGAAAACTTCGGCGTCGTCGGACGTGCCGGCGGAGACGGCTCGCGTGAGCGCCGCGTTCCAGGTGGTGCCGTCGGTGGAGGTGAGGACGTCGAAGGTGGACGTTCGCGCGTGCCCGTTGAAGAACGCGACGGCGACGGCGCCGACGGTGCGCTTGGCGCCGAGGTCGAGCGTGAGTGTCTGCCCGTCGCCCGCCGCGGCCCAGCGGCTGCCCATGTTGCCGTCGACGGCGTCGGCCGCGGGGCTGCCCTCGTTCGCGCTGGCGATGACCGACGCGACGGGCAGTGCGGTGGCGGTCTTTCCCGCCTGCCGGAAGTGCACCTGGTAGGCAGGGCCGTAGACCTTCTGGCGGTTGGCGTCGAGCTTGAAGGTCGTCACGGTGGCCGTGCCCGGGATCGCGGTCGCCCGGGTGACGGTCGCGTAGGTGCCGCTCGGCGTCAGGGGGACGACCTTGGGCGCGGTGGCGGTGTTCGCGGGCAGGGTGATGTCGTAGCGGTAGCGCCGCGGATCGAATCCGGCCAGGTGGTCGGCGCCGACCATGATGTCGGTCAGGGCCGTCGGGCCGGTCGCGCCCGGCGTCCAGGAGGCCAGGGGGGTTACCGCCGGGGTGTCGGTGGGCGGCTTCTGTCCCGCGGCGAGGGGAACCATCCGCATCGCCACCGTGGTGGTCCCGGCCGCGGTCAGCTGGATCGCGAGGGTTCGTGAGCCGGGCTGTCGGCTCTGGCCGGTGGGGTCGGGGCTGTCCGGCAAGGGCCGGGAGTCCCCGATGAGCAGCTGTCCATCGGTGGTGAGCAGTTGGACCCAGAGCCGCTGTCCGCCTCGGTAGAGGGTGGCCGACCGTCTGTCGGCGGCCACCACGACGTCGGCGCGGGTGTGCAGGAACGACCAGTAGCCGATCGGTTCGCTCGTCTTCACCTCGTCCTGGAGCAGCACCTGCCGCCGGTCGTCGAACAGTTGCAGGCCGCGCTGGGCGCGTTGCACCCGGCCGCCGTAGAGGCCGGTGAGGTCGGTGATCTCGTACCACTTCTGGGGCGTCGAGCTGACGGTGGTGATCGGAGCGCCGACGGTCAGCGCGGTGGAGGGGGTGGGCCCGGTGCCGAGCCGCATCGTGTTCTGGCCCTCGGGACGGGTCACGTAGTAGTCCCATCGGCCGCCGGTGTCCTTGGTCCAGTCGAAGTACCCCGGGAGGCTGTAGCTGTCGAGGCCGAGGTCGTCGAACCAGCGCACCCCCGCGGCGTCGAGGACGAAGTCTCCGGCGTCGAGGTTCTCGTGGGCGGCGATCTGGTCGTACCCGGCGCGCATGCCCTTGGTGGCGACGGAGACCGCGTAGGGGTCGTCCCAGGCGCTGCGGGCGGTGGCGATCTCGACGCCGTCGAAGAAGGCGTCGGTCGCCGCCGGATGGCCGGCGCCGCCGCCGTCGGCCGGGTCGTACCAGAGGATGTCCATCGGGCTGGCCGAGCGGTCGGCGAGCCGCGCCTGCCAGGCCATGTAGTACGGCTTGCCGTAGCGGGTGGCGAGCCACATCATGAACGGCGCCTGCCAGGTCGGGGTGACCGCGCCGAGCACGTCGGTTCCGCCGTCGCCGTAGTTGAAGGTCAGGCCGGTCGCGCCGGTCGCGTGGACGCCGTAGTCGCCGGTGCCGGCGAGGCCGGGCAGGTCGGACAGGCCGAAGTCGGTGCCGGTCGCGGTCTTCATGGCGGCGAGGTAGAGGACGAGGTACTCGGTGGCGTACTGCCAGTACTGCGGGCTCTCGCCGCCGGCGCCGTCCGGGCCGTAGCCGCTGATCCCGTTCTGGATCGACGTGATGCTCGCTTTGAGCACCTGGTCGACGACGCCGCGCTCGTCGGCGGTCAGGCCCGGGTCGTCGCCGATGGCCAGCGCCCCGAGCGCGACCGCGTTGCAGACGAGGTTCCAGTTGTGGTTCTGGGTGTAGAAGCTGGTGGCGTACCCGTAGCGGACGAGGGCCGGCCGCAGGGCCTTGGTGACGATGGCGGATCGGATCGTGGCCTTGTCACTCGCCGACAGATAGTCGTAGAGCCAGTCGTAGCCGATCGCGACGCTGTTGGACAGCTCTCCGACCTCCAGGAACTGGTCCTTGTCCCAGGCCGGGGCGGAGGAGAGGGCGACGAGTTCGCGCGCCGCGCGTTCGGCGTACCGGGTCTCGCCGGTGATCCGGTAGACGAGAGCGAGGGCGTAGACGCGGCGTTTCGCCTCGTCGATGACGGAGGTCGACAGGGCGGTCGGCGGCGAGGTGGCGAGGACGCCGTCCGCGCCGGCCTTGACCTGGGCATACCAGGCCTTGAGCCGGGTGTCGGTGCCGATGCGCCGGGCGGCGGCGGAGAACGTCTGCGCGGTCGCCAGGAGCCGCGGGTGCTCCGGCGCCAGCAGCGCGACGACGCTGGCCGGAGGCTGGACGGGATCGGCGTGCGCGGGCGTGTCCACCGCCGCCAGGGTCGTCAACGTGGCGAGGGTCAGGACGAGGGCGGCGGCGCCCGCGCGGAGCCGGGCGGCGGTTGTGCTCAAGGACGGCATGGCACAGCCTTCTCTCTTCGATGGAGTTGCCCCCATGCGTCTGCGGTGGGTCAGTGGTTGGCCGCGTGCTGCTCGGCGAGTTCCTTGGCGATGGCGTCGCCACCCTGGGACTTCCACTGCGAGACGGCCCCGCTCCAGTCCGACACCGGGCGCTTGCCCGTGATGATCGCGTTGGTCACGTCGGTGATCTGCTGGTTGAGCTTCGTGCCCTGCGCGGCCTGGGTCGGCGAGACCAGGCCGTAGGACGGGTCGCCGACGCCGATGGGGACGATCTCCTGCTGGGCCTGGTAGCTGCGGCGGGTGGCGTCGGCGCTGCCGGGCAGGTAGAGCACATACGGAGCGGCCGCGATGTACTGCAGGGGCAGGTTCGTCTTGTTCTCGCCGCCGGTGGTGGCCAGCGCGGTGGGCAACGGGTCGCCGTCGGCACCGGTGGTGAAGTGCACCCCGGCGACACCGTAGTTGATCAGCTCGTACTCCTTGCTGCCGAACGGCGCGGCCAGGAAGTTCAGCACTCGCAGCAGCATCTTGATGCGCTCCGGCGACGCCTTCTTCAGGGCGGTGAAGCCGCCGCGGCCGCTGTTGGAGAACACCCCGTTGCCCAGCCACGGAGTCGGGTTGTCGCCGTACGGGCGGACGAAGTCGACCGTGAAGGCGTCGCCGACCCCGGAGACCATTCCCGGGTAGCCGCCGATGCCGCCGCCCAGGGTCAGCGTCGTGCCGTTCATGAAGAACGTGTTCGCCTGGGTGGCCTGGGTGCTCAGCAGGTCCGGGTAGAAGTAGCCCTTGGCGTACCAGTCGCGCAGCCGCTGCAGCACCTCCGGGTAGACCGGGTTCTCGTAACGGCTGGTGAACGCGCCGTCGGCGAGCACCCAGTTGCTGGGGACACCGGCCGCGCCGAGGTGGATGTTCTCGCTGAAGTTGTTGCCGCCCAGCGGGAACTGCTTGGCGGTGGCGAGCTTGGCCAAGCCCTCGGCGAACTGGGCCGTGGACACGCCGAGCCCCATCTTGATGCCGGCGGTCTCGAGCTTCTGCCTGTTGCCGAACATCACGCCGGCGAGCTGGGGCCGGGGCACCGGGACGCCGTACAGGCGGCCGCCGATTCGGCCGACGTTCTGCCATGAGATCGTCGGCAGGTTGGCCAGGTTCGGGTAGTCCTTGATCGCGTCACCGGAGATGTACTCGGTCAGATCGGCACACTTGGCCTGGGTGAACTGCAGTGCGTTGGACATCGCCAGGTCGATGGTGGCGATGATGTCGGGCAGGTCGCCGCCGGCCATCATGGTGGCGTACTTGGCGTTGAGATCGGCCGCCGGGACGAGGGTGAGGCGCAGGTCCACCCCGAGCGCCTCGTTGATCGCGGTCCACAGCTTGTTGCTCGCGGCCGGGGACGGCGCGGTGCCGTAGGTGATGACCATGCAGGTGACGACCGAGCCGTCGCCCGGCTTGCCGTCGACGGTCTGGGCCAGCTTCTGCGGATAGGTCAGGAAGGCGTCCTGGACACCTTGGGCGGTGCCGGGCAGGTCTGGCTTCACCAGGTTGATCGGGGTGTAGGTGGGGAGCGGGGCGAGACCCTTGCCCGCGTTGCCCACCGATGTGGCCGAGCCGTCGCCGCAGGCGGCGAGGCCGGGTACGGCGGAGGCGAGCGCGACGCCGCCGGTCAGTCTGAGCAGCGATCTCCGGGTGATGTCCATGGCAAGCGCTTTCCCTTCCGGGTGGGTTGTGCGGTCCGCGCTGGGCGCGGAAGGTGTGCAGGGGGGTGGGCCGTCGGGCGAGGTCAGCCCTTGATCGCGCCGGTGAGCACGCCTTTGGTGAAGAAGCGCTGCACGAGCGGATAGACCGCGAGAATCGGCAGCACCGCGACCACGACGGTGGCCATGGTCGTGGTCTGGGGGGCCACGCTGGCCCCGGCTCCGGCCGCGATCGACGTGTCGGGGTTGGCCCCGAGCATGACGATCTGCCGCAGCATGGGTTGCAGTGGCCAGGTGGACTGGTCGTCGAGGTAGAGCATGGCGTTGAAGAAGCTGTTCCAGTAGCCGACCGCGTAGTAGAAGCCGACCACCGCGATGATCGCCTTGGACAGCGGAAGCACGACGTGCCACAGCACGCGGCCGTCGCCGGCGCCGTCGATGCGGGCGCTCTCCGACAGTTGCGCCGGCAGGCCCTGGAAGTAGCCCCGCATGATGACCAGGTTGAAGGAGCTGATGAGCACCGGGGCGATCAGCGCCGCGTAGTGGTTGCGCAGGTCCAGGTTGCTGACGACCAGGAAGCTGGGGATGATCGCCGGCGGGAACAGGAAGGTGAGCAGGACGCCCAGCATGATCGGCTTGCCGCCGAAGACGTTCGGCCGGGCCAGCGCGTACGCCATCAGCACGGTGGCGGTGAGGCTCACCGCGGTGCCCACGATCGTGACCACGGCGGAGACGAGCACCGCGTGAGAGATCACCCCGGAACCGAACAGCCGCCGGTACGCGTCCAGCGTCACCTGCTCGGGCCAGATCGACCAGCCGCCGTTGCGGATCACCTGCAGGTCGGGCGACAGGCTGGTGGCGACGACCACCCAGAACGGGATGATCACCAGCGCCACCGTGATCATCACCGCGACGGCCTTCGCCGCCTTGGTGCTCGGCCGGGGCGGCTCCATCCAGACCGGACGTGTCATCGGTAGACTCCTTCCTCGCCAAGCCGGTGCGCGACCTTGTTGGCCACGACGATCAGGACCAGGCCGACGAGGCCCTTGAAGATGCCGGCCAGGGCGGCCGGTCCCCAGCTGCCGTTGACCACCCCGTGGTAGTAGGTGTAGGTGTCCAGGACCTCCGCGACCCCGGGGGAGAACCCGTCGCGCTGCAGCAGGACCTGATCGAAGCCGACGCTCAGGATGTCGCCCAGCCGCAGGATCAGCAGCAGGACGAGGACGGGTCGCAGGGACGGCAGGGTCACGTGCCACAGCCGCCTGCCCCACCCCGCGCCGTCGATCGCGGATGCCTCGTAGAGTTGGTCGTCGACGTTGTGCAGGGCGGCCAGCACGATGATCGTGCCCCAGCCGCAGTCCTTCCAGATCAGCTCGGCGATCATCAGCGGCTTGAACAACGACGGCTCGCTGAAGACGTTGACCAGGTGGTAGCCGTTGTCGGCGAACAGCCCGTTGAGCACGCCCGCCGCACCGAGCAGTTGCTGGAACAGCGCGACGACGATCACCCATGAGATGAAATGGGGCAGGTAGACGATGCTCTGGACCGCCTTGCGCACCCACCCTCGGGTCAGGCTGTGCAGCAGCAGCGCCAGGGCCACCGGCACCGGGAAATAGAAGATCAGCTGCAGCGTGGCGAGGCTGATGGTGTTGACCGCCGCCTGCCAGAAGTCGGGGTCGGCGAACAGCGCCCGGAAGTTGTCCAGGCCTACCCAGGGGCTGTTCGCGATGCCCGCGAACGGCAGGTAGTCCTGGAAGACGATGACGTTGCCCAGCAGGGCGACGTAGTGGAACACCAGGAAGTACAGCACTCCCGGTGCCATCATGAGCAGCAATAAGCGGCTGCGGCGCAGCCGCTGCCGCCGGCCGCCGCGCCGGCGCGCGGACTCGGCCGCGCTGGTGGGCGGATCGTCCGTCCGCCGGTCAGCGAGGGTGACGGCCACGTTGCCTCCTGGAAACAGCTACGTAATGGCGCTTGGTCCTCGGCACGTTAAAAGGGTTTCACTCGTACGTCAAGACCCACACTTCGCAAACAGGCAGATAGAGTCTCTCTCCTGGACCGGCCGCGAGGGCACGGGCTAGGCTCTGGAGTAAACCCTTTTAACAAAGCGGAACCGCGCACGGAGGTAGAGAACGGCATGGAGAACAGGCGGGCGAGCATCCGCGACGTGGCGGCCCGGGCGGGCGTCTCGGTGTCCACCGTGTCACGCATCCTCAACGGCAGTTATCCGCCGGCGCCGGAAACCCGCGACAAGGTCATGCGCGCGGTCCGCGACCTCGCCTACGTCGCCAATCCGCACGCCCGCGCACTGATCCACCAGGAGACCGGCACGATCGCCATCGTGGTCCGGATGCTCGACGACGGCTTTCTCATGAGCCTGGTCCAGAGCATCGCCAACACCCTCGCCGACGCCGGGCGGTTCTGCCTGATCGGCACCACCGGCGGCGACCCCGATCGCGAGCTGCAGGTGCTGCGGCAGATGAGCGCCCAGCACGCGCAGGCCATCGTCCTCATCGGCGCCGTCAGCGAAAGCCCGGAATACGTGCGCGAGACCAGCGCCTTCGCCGGCTCCCTCGCGCAGACCGGCTCACGTCTGGTGCTGTGCGCCCGCCCCCCGCTCGGCCCGGACGTACCCGCCCTCGTGGTCGAGTACGACAACGAGGGCGGTGCGTACGCCGCGACCAGTCACCTGCTGTCGCGCGGCCACCGCCGCATCCTGCTCCTGAGCGGCCAGCAGGACCACAGCACCACGGTGCGGCGGCGGGACGGATACCGCCGTGCCCTGGCCGACCTCGGCGGCGACCTCGACCCCCGGCTGGAGGCGGGCCCCGCGTGGAGCCGCGAGACCGGCTACGCCCGCATGCGCGACATTCTGCGGGCCGGGCCGCCGGACTTCACCGCCGTGTTCGCCCACACCGACCACGTCGCGAGCGGCGTCCTGCAAGCCCTGCGGGAGGCAGGGCTGCGCACGCCCGAGGACATCTCGGTCGTGGGGTTCGACGACGCCACCTTCGCCGCCGATCTCGGACTGACCACCGTGCACATTCCCGCCCGGGAGCTGGGCCGGCTCGCCGCCACGATGGCGATGGCGCCGGACACCGTCGACCCGCGGGTCGTGCTCGGCACTCACGTCGTCGTACGGGACAGCGTCGCGATCGCGGCCACCACCGAATAGGAGCATGATGACCCGCCGGCCCGTGACAGCACTGGTCATGTCCGAACCCACCATCCGCCAGCTTTTCGACGACGCACGATTCGAGCGACTACACAACCTCGCCCGGCTCGACCGCCCCGAAGCGCTGACCGAGCTCGGCTCACCGTCTAGCCGCGCCCGGCTCCGCGACATCGAAGTCATGATCACAGGTTGGGGGTGTCCGCTCCTGACCGGCGAGGTCCTCGATGCCGCTCCCCGGCTGCGCGCCGTGCTGCACGCGGCCGGCACCGTGAAGACGCATCTGACCGACGCCTCCTGCTGGGAACGCGGGATCCTCGTCACCTCCGCGGCCAACGCCAACGCGGTGCCCGTCGCGGAGTACACCCTCGCCGCGATCCTGCACAGCGGCAAACGCGTGAGCGCCTTCGCCGAGGCGTACCGGCGGCGGGGCGCCGACTCCGCGTGGCGGGAACGGGTGGCCGCCGGGTCGAACTACGGCGGCGTCGTCGGCATCGTCGGCCTGTCGCACACCGGCCGGCGGGTGGCACGCCTGCTGCAGGCCTTCGACCGCACCGTGCTCGTGAGCGACCCCTACGCCACCGAGGCGGACGCCGAGGACCTCGGCACGACCCTCGTGCCCCTGCCCGACCTGCTGCGCCGCAGCGACATCGTGACCCTGCACGCGCCGTCACTGCCCGAGACCCGCAACCTGCTGGACGCCGATCGCCTCGCTCTGCTTCCCGACCACGCCACGGTCATCAACACCGCCCGAGGCAGCCTGATCGACACCGACGCGCTCACCGCCGAATGCGTGAGCGGGCGGCTCAGCGCGATCCTCGACGTCACCGACCCCGAACCGCTGCCGGTCGACTCACCGCTGTTCGGGCTGCCCAACGTGCAGCTCACGCCGCACATCGCCGGAGCCATGGGCACGGAGGTCCATCGCCTCGCCGAGGCTGCCCTCGACGAACTCGAGCGGTACGCGAAGGGGCTGCCTCCGGCGTACCCGATCCACATGCGCGACCTCGCCCGCATCGCCTAGAAACCCCGGTACGGACATGCTCGCGTGAGAGCGCCCTTCCGCGCCGGCCGGCCGGTGTCCGTACCGGAACCGGGCTCTCTTCCCGCGGCCCGGTCAGCCGGCCAGCGCCGCGGCGATCCGGTCCTCCGCCCAGGGCACCATGAGGAAGCCGCGTTTGACCGTCAGCACCTGCACGCCCGCCGTCCACGACTGGATGCCGGGCACGGAGGCCAGCGTGCGCGAGGTGAAGTGGTGGATGTCGGCCGTGGTCGGCACGATCACCTCGCAGATCAGCGACGTCTGGCCCAGCAGGGAGGCGATCATCCGCACGCCGCGCTCGTTCGCGAGCCGCTCGGCGACGGCGTCCTGCATGCTGGGCTCGACCGACAGCCAGAAGAGCAGCTCCGCCTCGTAGCCGAGTGCGGCGGCCGGGATGAACGTGGCCGTGATGGCGCAGCCGCGCTCGACCATGGCCTCGAAGCGCCGCCTGGCCGTGCTCTCGCTGATGCCCAGCCGGTTGCCGACCGACTGGAAGCTGGCCCGCCCGTCCTCGCGCATCGCCGCCAGCACGGCGCGGTCGACGTCGTCGAGGTGCCCGCGCTCGCAGGTGTGCAGGGGCGGCTCCAGCGCGAACGGCGCCGCCTGCTCCCCGACCACGGGGACGCTCCAGTCGTAGCTGCGCTTGTAGGTGTGCAGCACGAGGTCGGCGACGCTCTGCTGGGTGCCGGGAATGGCGTGCACGACGTCGACCAGCATCGAGTACAGGTCGCGGTCCTTGGGCGCGACGAGCTCGAAGACGATGTCGTAGCCGCCGGTGACGATGGAGACGTACCGGATGTCGGGATTCTTGGCCAGCAGCCCGGCGACCCTGAGCTGGCTGCCGGGCGCGCACGACAGCCGGACGATGAACACGTGCACGGGCCCGTCGTGCTCCAGGTGCGGCAGCACCGCCACGCGGGCCAGGCCCGCGGCGAACAGGTGCTGGGCCCGGCGCGCCACCGTGCTGGTGGAGATGCCCAGCAACTGGGCGATGTCGGTCCAGCTCGCCCTGCCGTTCACGTGGAGCGCGGCGAGGATCTTCCGGTCGAGGTCGTCGAGATCTTCCATCGGGGGCATCATCGCGTGTTCAGCGCCGCCCGCGCACCTTGTCGAGGAAGTCGCGGACGGTCGCCTCCCACAGCTCGGCCTCCTCGACCTGCGGCGAGTGGCCGGACTTCTCGAATACCCGCAGCTCAGCCTGGGGGATGAGGCGGGCGATGGTCTCGCTGCACTCGACCGGCGTGATCCAGTCGTGCCTGCCGACGGTCACCAGGACCGGGGCCGTGATGCCGGGCAGCAGGTGCTTGATGTCGTAGTTCGGCTGGTTGACGGCGAAGGCGTGGTTGTGGGTGAGGTAGTGGTACGGAGTCGCGGCCACGCGCTGCTCGACCTTGGCCGGGTCGTAGTCGTGGTCATAGAGCGGCAGGATCTCCCGCCAGCAGTCCTTCAGGTCCGCGTCGTCGCGGACGGTGCCGGACATGATCCGATCCAGCTTGGCCGGGTCGATCCGCACCCGGGACGAGGCGGCGGCGTTGCGGGTGGCGAGCTCCTGGTTGGCGTTGTCGGCCGAGGTGTCGCGCAGCACGACGGCGCTGACGCGGTCGGGGTGGCGGGCGGCGTACTCCATGGCGATGAAGCCGCCGTACGAGCCGCCGGCGATCACGATGCGCTCGGCGCCGAGCCATTCGCGCAGGCCCTCGACGTCGGCGACCCACTGCTCGTGCGTGAACGGCCCGTTCTGTCCGCTCCTGCCTGATCCTCTGGCGTCGAAGACGACCACCCGGTAGGCGTCGGCGAGCCGCCCGAAGCTGGCCTTCGGCTCGGCGAGCGAGCCGAGCCCCGGGGCGCCGTGGTGGGCGATGATCGTCTCCTCGCCGTCGCCGAGGACCTCGACGTTCAGAGGGTTGCCGTTGATGTCGACGAACACGTGTCTGCCTTTCAGATGATGACGTCGGTGAGCTCGCGCGGGTACGCCGTGAGCCGGCGCGGCCCCGACTCGGTGACCAGGACGGTGTCGGAGATGCGGTACCCGGCGTGCCCCGGCACGTACACGCCGGGCTCGCTGGACAGGATCATGCCGGGGGCCAGCTCGGTGGTGTCGCCGTCGGACAGCCACGGCGGCTCGTGGAAGCCGAGCCCGATGCCGTGCCCCTGCCGGTGGCGGATGTACTCGCCCAGCCCGGCCTCCTCGATCACCGCCAGGCAGCGGCGGTTGGCCTCCTCGCAGGTCAGGCCCTCGATCAGGGCCTCGGTGCCGGTCTCCTGGGCCTCGCGGACGGTCTCGTAGTAGCGGGCCTGCCGCGTGGTGGGCTCGCCGATCACGAACGTGCGCTCGCTCTCGACGAACCGGCCGCCTACCGCGCAGCCGAGCGAGAGCATGAACGTCTCTCCCGCCCGCAGCCGGTCGCCGCCCGGCAGCCGGTGCGGCTGGGCCGAGTTGGAGCCGCCGTAGACGAGGCCGCCGGTGAGCATGGGGACCACGACGACGTCCTGGTGCCTGGCGTACATGAGGCGGGCGCCGTGGCTGATGACGTGGGAGGCCAGCTCCGTCTCGGCGGGCAGCTCGCCGCCGGCTTCGAGGGCCGCCCTGACCAGCTCGACGCCGGCCTCCAGCATGGCGTCGGCGATGCGCGCGGCCTCCTCGTGCAGGGTGATCTCCTCGGGCGTCTTGCGTAGCCGGACGCGGCCGACGGCCTCGCAGGTGCTCCAGCGGGTGCCGGGGAACGCCTCGGCCAGGGCCTGGCCGCGGGCGACGCTGGTGGAGGGTGCGTACGCGGCGGTCGCGGGCCGGCGTACGTGGCCGGCGAGCACCGCGAACGGCGGGCGGCGGCCGGGGAACTCGGGATAGGCCACGATCTCGGCGCGGGCCCGCTGGTCCTGGGCGTACTCGCGTTCGAGGTCCGGCACGAGCAGGACCGGGTCGCCGTCGAGCGGCAGCCAGCAGGCGACCGGGCGCTCGTTCGGGAAGTGGTGGAAGCCGGTGAGGTAGGCGACGTCGAGCGGGTCGTCGAGCAGCAGCGCCGACACGTCCTCCGCGGCCATCTCCGCGCGGACGCGGGCGAGCGCGCCGGCGTAGAAGGCGTCGGGGAGCCGCTGGCTGAAGGTCATGAGTCGCTCCTGTGGTTGCGGGCGTCGTTGTAGGCCACGGACAGCAGCGTCGTGGACAGGACGAGCAGCAAGATGGCCAGCGACGGGAAGAGCGTGGTCCACCAGGCGGAGGCGAGCGAGCCGGACTGCTGCGCCTTGTGCAGGATCGTCCCCCACGACCAGCTGTTGGGGTCGCCGAGGCCGAGGAAGGAGAGCCCGGCCTCGGCGAGCACGGCGCGGGAGGTGGTCAGCACGACCGACACGCCGACGACGGGGATGACGCCGGGCAGCAGGTGCTTGCGGACGATCCACAGCGACGAGCCGCCGACGACCTTGGCCGCCGACACGAACGGCATGGGCACGATCGCCAGCGCCTGCGAGCGGACCACGCGGGCCACCTCGGGCCAGCTGAACAGCGCGATGACCACGGCCAGCGTGCGCACGCTCGGCCCGGCCAGCGCCGCCACCAGGATCATCAGCGGCAGCACGGGCAGCGACAGCGACAGGTCCACCAGCACGCCGAGCGGTGTGTCGAGGCGGCGGAAGTAGGCGGCGCTGACGCCGATGAGCAGGCCGATCACGATGGCCAGCACGGAGGCGCTGACGCCGACCGCCATGCTGACCCGGGTGCCCCACACGACCTGGGCGAACACGTCCTGCCCGATGTCGTCGGTCCCGAACCAGTGGGCGGCCGACGGCGGCTGGGAGGTGTCGGCGCCGTACCCCTCGGGGAAGGGCGCGATCAGCGGCGCGAGGACCGCGACCAGTGCCAGCAGCACCAGCACGACGCCGCTGGCCAGGCCGAGCGGGTTGCGGCGGAACGCGCTCCAGGTCCGCTGCCTGGGCGTGAGCTCGATGGCAGCCACAGTCATGAGGTGCGCACCCTGGGGTCGAGGATTCCGTAGGCCACGTCGGTGATCAGGTTGGCGGCCACGACGGCCGCCGCGAGCAGCACGAACGCGCCCTGCAGGACGGGGAAGTCGAGCTGGCCGACCGCCTCGTAGATGGCGCGGCCGATGCCCGGGTAGGCGTAGATCGTCTCGGTCAGCACCGCGCCGCCGACCAGGGTGCCGAGCTGGAGCCCGGCGATGGTGGTGGTCGGCAGCAGCGCGTTGCGCAGGGCGTGCTTCCACACGACCTTCCCCGGGCGGACGCCCTTGGCCTTGGCCAGTGCGACGTAGTCCTCGCCGAGCGCGTCGATGAGCGTGGTGCGCATGGTGAGCACGTAGCCGCCCAGCTGGATGAGGACCAGCGACAGGCACGGCAGCACCAGGTGGTGCAGCATGCTGAGCGTGGCGCCGAAGCCGGTGGCATCGAGGTCGACCGCGCCGCCGATGGGGAACCAGCCGAGCCAGACCCCCAGGACGTACATGAGGAAGATCCCGACGCTCGGCACGAACAGGGACTGCGCGGTGACGCCGGTGACCTGGATCAGGCGGTCCAGCCACCCCTTGGCCTTGGTGGCGGCGAGCACGCCGAGCGGGATGCCCAGCGCGATCGTCACCACCATGGCCGAGATTGTCAGGATCAGCGTCCACGGCAGCCGCTCCATCAGCACGGTCGTGACGGGCACCGACTGACGGAACGACATGCCGAGGTTGCCGTGCAGGAGCTGGCCGAGGTAGTCGACGTACTGCGCGCCGAGTGACTTGTCCAGGCCGAAGTCGGCCAGGAGCTTCTGGCGCAGCTCCTCGGTCATGTTCGGGTCGGCCACGGCCAGCACCGGGTCGCCCGGCAGCAGGCGCACCAGGAAGAACGTGACCGTGACCGCGAACCACAGGGTGAGCAGGCCGCGGGCCAGCCGCAGGCCGATGAACCGCATGGCGATCAGCCCGCCGGCTTGGCCGCGGCGAGGGAGAGCGGGTTCAGGATGGACAGCAGCTCGCTGGGCATCGGCTTGAACCCGGTCCACTTCGTGGAGTGCGCGATGTTGAACGTCTCCACGTACAGGACGTTGTCGTAGACCTGGTCGTGGATGATCCGCGCGGCCTCCTGGATCGGCGCCTTGGCGTCGGCGGGGCTGAGCGCCCGCTGCGCCTGGTCGATCAGGTCGTCCAGCTTGGGGTCGCTGACCTGGGCGTAGTTGATGAACCCGCCGGTCTTGAAGGCCAGCCCGAGGTTCGCGGGCGGGTTGTCCATGACGGCCCACGAGCCGGCGTAGATGTCGAAGTCGCGCTTGAGCGTCTTGTCCAGGTACGTGTTGCGCTCCAGGCCCTGCAGCTTGATCGTGATCCCGGCCTTCTTCGCCGAGTCGCGGACCATGGGGGCCCAGCGGGCGATGTTCGGGTCGGCCTGGTCGTAGACCATGCTCAGGCTGAGGTCGGTCACCCCGGCCTCGGCCAGCAGCTTCTTGGACTGCTCCGGGTCGAAGACGTACTCCTTCGAGGACGGGTCCACGTAGTCGGGCAGCGACGGGGTGAGCACGCTGGAATTGGAGGACTTGGCGAAGCCCTTGAGCGCGATGTTCCTGATGGCCTCGTAGTCGACGGCCTGCGCGAGCGCCTGCCGGACGCGGACGTCGTCGAGCGGCTTGCGCTTGGTGTTGTACTGCAGGTGCGCCCAGCCCAGCGACGGGATCTGCTGCAACGTGACCTTCGGGTCGTTCTTCAGCTCGGTCGCGGTGGCGGGCGGCAGCACGTTGCCGATCAGGTCGATCTCGCCGTTGCGCAGCGCGAGGACCTCGGTGTTCACGTCGGGGAAGACCCGGAAGACGATCTCCTTGACGGCAGGCGTGCCGGGGCCGAAGTCGTCCACGCGCTGCATGATGTAGCGCTGGCCGCGCTCGACCTTGGTGAGCTTGAACGGCCCCGCGCTCACCCAGTCGGCGTCGTTGGCGAACTTCTGCACGCTGGGCGCCTTCTCGAAGACGTGCTTGGGCACGACCGGCAGCCAGAAGCCGACGTTGTCGAGGAAGGTGCCGTCAGGGCGTTTGAGGGAGAATCGCACCTCGGTCGGCGAGACGGCCTCGGCCTTGTCCAGCGCGGTGATGAGCCCGGCGACCACGCCGAACTTCTCCTTCTGCACCGTCGTCACCGAGAACACCACGTCGTCGGCGGTGACCGGCTTGCCGTCGGACCACTTCATGTCGTCGCGCAGCTTCACCGTGGCGGTCTTGCCGTCGTCGGAGTAGGACCACTCGGTGGCCAGGTACGGGACGCGCTTGCCCGACTCGTCCATCTGGGTCAGGTGCGGGTACATGAGGTTGGTGACCCACGAGTCGGTACGGCTGTTGCCGACCAGGGGGTTGTAGTTGACCACGTCGGCGGTCGTGCCGATGGTCAGCCGGTCGGCGTTGGCCGGCGGCGCGCTCTGGGACGACGACGACTGTCCCGGCACGCTAGGGGCGCAGGCCGCCGTCGCGATCGCCAGCGCGGCGAAGACGAGGATGGAGCGTCTCATCAGAACCAGACCTCTTCCAGCACACGCATGACGTTGCCGCCGATGACCTTGGTGATCTCGTCGTCGGAGTAGTCGTGGGCGACGAGCCAGGAGATGATGTTCCAGAAGCACTCGGCCGGGTTCTCCAGGCCGTCCACGTAGGCGACCTTCTCGTACGGGGTTCCCGCGTGCGCCTCGTTGAGCGACAGGTGCTCGGCGAAGGTGTCGTGCAGCCCCACGTGGTCGCCGAACAGCGTGTCGGGGCCGAAGGCGACGTGATCGATGCCGACGAGGTCCACGCAGTAGGTGAAGTGGTCCATGACCGACTCCAGGCTGTGGCGGGGGTGGTCGGGCGAGAGCGTGGTGTGCGGGGCCGCCTCCAGGCCGATCACGCCGCCGCGCTCGGCCGCCGCCTTGATGACGGAGTCCGGCTTCATCCGGTTCGTCGGCCAGACCGAACGGGCGCCCGCGTGGGTGATGAGGATCGGCTTGGTGGAGTGGCGGATCGTGTCGAGCGAGGTCTGGTCGCCCGAGTGGGAGACGTCGATGGCGATGCCGAGCTTGTTCATGCGGCGCACGGCCTTCTCGCCGAACAGGGTCAGGCCGCCGTCACCGCGCTCCTTCAGGCCGCTGCCCAGGGTGTTGGCCTCGCTGTAGGCGATGCCCATCTGGCGGACGCCGAAGCCGTACAGCATGTCGATCCTGTCGACCTCGTTCTCGATCATCGTGGCCGCCTCGAGAGCGAGCACGAGGCCCATGCGGCCGCCGGCGTGCGCCTCGCGCACGTCGGCCAGGCGCTCGACCTTGATGAGGAAGTCCTGGTGGGCCAGGTCCGACAGGCGCATGCCGATGTCGGCGATCACGTCGTTCCACTTCCAGCCCGCCTGGCTGGTGATGCAGCAGGTGCCGTCCATGAGGTTGTCGAAGACGACCGTCATGCCGGAGCGGGCCAGGCCGGCGTAGCCGGTGTGGTGGCGGGCGGTGCGGTTGTAGTCGACGGTCTGGCCGATGTCGTCGGGAAAGATCGACGGGTGGTCGTGCAGCGACACGACCAGGCTGTCGACGAGCAGGCGGCGGACGCGCTCGGTCTGCTCGGTGGTGAGCTCGGGCCCCTGGTACGCCGGAACCCTGCCGAACTCGGGCGCCAGGTCGAACTCCCGGTAGTCGACGCCTGCTTCCAGGTACTCGTAGGAACGGTAACCCTTATAGCTCTTCGCGGCTTCCAGCACTGGCAATCCCTTTCATCCGATTTCGAGGAAGCTTGCCAGGATCGGGCGTGAAAGGCAATATGAGAGTTGTTTTTCGGCAACTTCGGCTAAGTCGACGCCAAGTTTCGTCACATCTGAGAAAGGGGTGCAGTGAGCGAGGCACCCGTCCTGGAGATCCGCGACCTCCACGTCACCTTTACCGCCCACGGACGCGAGGTCCCGGCGGTGCGGGGCGTGGACCTGACCATCGAACGCGGCCAGACACTGGCGCTGCTGGGCGAGTCGGGGTCGGGCAAATCCGTCACCGCCAAGGCCGTCATGGGACTGCTCGACGGCCCGAACGTCCGGGTGCGCTCCGCGGCGACCCGGCTCGGCGGCCGGGACCTGACGGCGATGTCCGCCGAGGAGCGCCGTGCGCTGCGCGGCAGCGCGATGACGCTGGTCTTCCAGGACGCCCTGTCGGCGCTCAATCCGGTGCTCAGCGTCGGTGACCAGGTCGGGGAGCTGTTCCGGGTGCACCGTGGCGCCTCGCGCAAGCAGGCCAGGGCCCGCGCGGTCGAACTGCTCGACCTGGTGGGCATCCCGGCCGCCGCCACGCGCGTGGACGACTACCCGCACCAGTTCTCCGGCGGCATGCGCCAGCGCATCCTCGTGGCCATGGCCGTGGCGCTCGAACCCGACCTGATCATCGCCGACGAGCCGACGACCGCGCTGGACGTGACCGTCCAGGCGCAGATCCTGGAGCTCATCGACCGGCTGCGGCGCGAGCTGGGCACCGCCGTGCTGCTCATCACCCACGACCTGGGGGTGGCGGCCGAGGTCAGCGACCGGGTGGCGGTGATGTACGCCGGGCGCATCGTGGAGAGCGGCGAGGTCGGCGAGCTGTACGACCTGCCGGCCCATCCCTACACCGACGCGCTGCTGGCCGCCATCCCCGACCTGGACAGCCCGGCCGCGTCGCTGCGCGCCATCCCCGGGGCGCCGCCGAGCCCGGCGAGCGTACCGCCCGGGTGCTCGTTCGCGCCGCGCTGCGCGCGGGCGAGCGAGGTGTGCTCGACCACGCGCCCGGAACTGACGTTGCTGCCGACCGGAACCGGCCGGTACGCCGCCTGCCACCACTCGGAGGAGATGCTCGATGCCGCCCGCGTCTGACCAGCCCGCGTCTGACCAGCCCGTGTTGCAGGCCGTCGGGCTGCACAAGACCTACCGCGGCGGGATGCTGTCCAGGGGCGGGGCCGTGCGCGCGGTCGCGGGCGTGGACCTGGAGCTGCGTGCCGGCGAGACCCTGGGCATCGTCGGCGAGTCGGGCTGCGGCAAGTCCACGCTGGCCCGCATGCTCGTCGGCCTCGAACGCCCCGACCAGGGCGAGGTCACCTTCCGCGGCCGGCCGTTCTTCGCCCGCGGCGGCGTGCCGCGCGACATCAGGCGGCGCGTCCAGATGGTCTTCCAGGACCCGCTGACCTCCCTGAACCCCCGCATGACGGTGCATGACATCGTCGCCGAGCCGCTGCGGGTGCACCGGCTGTGCCCGGACGCGCGCGCCATGCGGGAGCGGGTCGGCGAGCTGCTGGAGCTGGTGGGCCTGTCCCCCGACCGGATGAACCGGTTCCCGCACGAGTTCTCCGGCGGGCAGCGGCAGCGGATCGGCATCGCCCGCGCGCTGGCCACCGAACCGGATGTGATCGTGTGCGACGAGCCGGTGTCGGCGCTGGACATGTCGGTGCAGGCGCAGGTGGTCAACCTCTTCGCCGAGCTGCAGCGCACGCTCGGCGTGGCGCTGGTGTTCATCGCCCACGACCTGGCCGTGGTGCGGCACGTGTCGCACCGGGTCGGCGTGATGTACCTGGGGCGGCTGGCCGAGGTCGGGCCCGCGGCCGGGGTGTACGGGGAGCCGGCGCATCCGTACACGATGGCGTTGCTCTCCGCGGCACCCGTGCCGAAGCCCCGGCTACGCGGCCGGAAGCGGATCATGCTGGCGGGCGACCCGCCGAGCCCTGTCGCGCCGCCACTCGGATGCCGCTTCCACACGCGCTGCTGGAAGGCGACCGAGCGGTGCGCCGAGGTCGAGCCCGTGCTGGAGGCGGTCGGCGACCACTACGCCGCCTGCCACCACGCCGAACGGGCGGGCGGCTGAGCCGGCGGCCCGGAGCGAGTGCTCCGGACCGGCGGCCTTCCTTCAGGAGGCGGGCACCGTCTGGGGCCGCCATGAGAACACCGCGCGCGAGCGGGGCTCGACCGTGACGCGCAGCCACTGGGTCGCGGTGACGCCGTAGGTCTCCAGCCTCGTCAGGTTGGGGACGCCCGCGTAGCCGGGCTCCACCTCGTACACGTGCTCGTCACCGTGCACGAGCAGGACGGGCTTGCCGTACGCCTTGGCACGGTCGGTGATCCGGGCGCGGATCTCGGAGAACCCGGGAGTGTCGGTCGGCTCGGCCTGCATCAGGAGCAGCACACCCGGCGCGTTCGTCTGCCGTGCGGTGTCGAAGGCGGTGTCGATCCAGTCGAGGGCCGCCGCCTTCCGCGCGGTGAACTCGGCCAGTCGCAGGTCAGGACGGTCGCCGCCGGGCAGTTGGGACCACGGCGCCAGGTCGTTCTCGCTGCCGACCACGTGCACGGTCGCGAACACGACGCCCTGCCGGCGGAACAGCACGTTCTCCCTGTAGGCGCTGTGCCGGCTGTCGGACGCCTGGGTCCGCACGCCGATCGAGTTGCGGCCGAGCGTGTGACCGGCCTTCGGGTAGAAGAACGTGCGGACCGCGTCGAGCCGCTCTGTGGGCACATAGCCCCCGGCGGCGGTGCGGTGGCAGTCGGTCCACTCGTTGTCGCCGGGGGTCAGCACGAACGGGTCGTCGAAGGTGCCGAACAGCTTGGCCAGGTCGGCGAAGCGCGCGTCGTCACAGGTGGACGCGCCATCCTTGACGTCACCGGCGTGCAGGACGAAGCGGACGTCCGGGTCGGCGTTCACCGCGTCGACCAGCGCGGGGAACGCCGCCCGCTGGTCGGCGCCGTACGGAGTGTCGCCGAGCAGGGCGAAGCTGAGAGACGGGCCGCCGGTCTCCTGGACATCGGCCGACGCGGGAGTGACGGTGCCGGCGACCAGGGCTGCCATCAGCGCGGCGACGGCAGCGGAAGATTTACGCATGGGACGATTCTCCGCACAGCCTGACAACCCGGACATTACGCCAAGTCGACGAGTCCCCGACGGCTCGCTGACATGGACGTGGCCGACCTCATCCCGGCCATCCTGAGGTCAGGCCGATCGGACGCCACGGGCCGTGGTCGAAAGCGGCGCGGGCGGCGGCCACGGCGCGGTCCATGTCCTCCACGGTCGCGACCGGTACCTCGCCGACGACCTCCTCGCTCGACGGGGAGACGACCTTCAGCACCTCGCCGCCCGCCGGTTTGACCCACTCACCTCCGACGTAGAACTCACGCCGGTACATCAGCCGATCGTCCATGACGCTTGCCTTCCTGCTGGGGGATGGTGGACCCGCATCGGCCCTGGCCGCCTTCGGTCACTCCTCGACGGTGATGGCCAGGGCGGGGCAGACCAGGGCGGCCTGCCGCACGTCCGCCATCCGCTCGGGCGACGGGTCGTCGTTCAGCAGGACCACGACCCCGTCCTCGTCCCGCTGGTCGAACACGTCGTCGGCGGCCATGACGCACTGACCGGACGCGACGCACCTGTCCTGCTCGATGATGATCTTCACGATGTCCTCCGCGGTCACCAGGTGACGGGCAGCTCGTAGGCCCCGTAGACGAACCCGTCGTGCTTGAACGGGATCTGCTCCAGCTCGGCGGCGAGCGCCAGGGTGGGGATCCGCCGCAGGAGGGCGGGGTAGGCGACCTGCAGCTCCATCCGCGCCAGCGGCTGTCCCAGGCACTGGTGCACCCCGTACCCGAAGGTCACGTGCAGCCGGGGGTTGCGCTGGAGGTCCAGCCGGTCCGGGTCGGGGAAGACGGACGGGTCGCGGTTGGCGGTCTCGTTGACCGTGATGATGCCCTCGCCGGCCCGGATGACCTGGCCGGCGATCTCGATGTCCTCCAGCGCCACCCGCCGCAGCCCGCCGTGGGTGATCGTGAGGTAGCGCAGCAGCTCCTCGACCGCCGAGGCGATCAGCTTCGGGTCGTCGCTCCCGCGGAGGAGGGCGAGCTGGCCGGGGTCCCGCAGCAGGGCCAGGGTGCCCAGCGTGATCATGTTCGCGGTGGTCTCGTGGCCGGCGAACAGCATCAGCACGCCCATGCGGGCGGCCTCCTGCCGGGACAGCTCACCGGCCTTGACCCGCTCGACCAGCCCGGACAGCAGGTCGTCGCCGGGCTTGGCGAGCTTCTCGCCGATCAGCCCGTCCAGGTACTCGGCCAGCCGGTGCTGGGCCTGTCCGCGTTCCTCCGCGGTCGAGTTGCGGTTGATGATGGTCCTGCTGTTGGCCTGGAAGAACTCGTGGTCGTCGTACGGGACGCCGAGCAGGTTGGAGATCACCAACGAGGGCAGCGGCAGCGCGAACGCCTCGACGAGGTCGGCGGGCTTCGGGCCGGCGAGCAGCCGGTCGATCAGCTCGTCCGCGATCTCCTGCGTGGCCGGGCGCATCGCCTCGACCCGCTTGACCGTGAACGCGGAGGTCGCCATCCGCCGCAGGCGGGCATGCTCGGGATCGTCCATCATGATGAAGCCGAGGCTCGCCGAGCCCGCCTTGGCCATGCTGTCCATCGTCGCGGCCTCCGCCGGGGAGAGCCGGGGGATGCCGCGCGCGGGCTCGACGCTGACCTTGGGGTGACCGAGCACAGCGCGGTGCTCGGCGTGGCCGGTCACCAGCCACGCGGTGCTGCCGTCCCACAGGCGGACCCGGGACAGCGGGCCCTCCTCCTGCCGCGCCCGCATCGCAGGTGCCGGGTCCAGCGGGCACTTCGCCGATCTGGCGATGTCGTACTCCGGGATTGTCGTCACTGTTTCCTCCTGGAATGCCTTTCAAGCGAGCTTCACGGGCCGTCTCGCGGGCCTGGCCGATCCCCGCACTCGCGTCGGCCGGATGATTTAAATCAACCGATTGATTTAAACTCTAGCGTGGGGCGGATGCCTGTCAAGCCGGAGCAGCCCTCGACGGGACGACCGTCGGTCCGTCGCTTGAATAGGCTGTCCTTCCGTCACGCCTCGCCGGCACGGCCGAGGACCTGCGGCGGCCTGTGGGACCGGGCCGTCGCGGGCTGCGCGAAAGTCCCGGTGCGGTGAATGACGATGATCAGCAAGATGACACGGGACGAGCAGGTCAGCGCGACCCGGGAGGCGCTCCTGGCCGCGGCCGAGCGGCTGTTCGCCGAACGCGGCGTGCACGCCGTCGGCAACCGCCAGATCAGCGAGGCCGCCGGGCAGGGCAACAACGCCGCGGTCAGCTACCACTTCGGCACCAAGGCCGACCTGATCCGCGCGATCGCGCGCAAGCACGCCGAGCAGATCGAGCGCATCCGCGCACGCATGATGGCCGACATCGACGGCTCCACCGACCTGCGCGACTGGGTCGGTTGCCTGGTCCGCCCGCTCACCGAACACCTGGAGACCCTGGGCAGCCCCACCTGGTACGCCCGCTTCGCCGCCCAGGTCATGGCCGACCCCGCGTTCAACGCGATCATGGTGGACGAGGCCCTGACCGCCGCCCCGGTGCTGCGGCTCTTCAGCGACGGCCTGGCCCGGTGCATGCCCGGCCGCCCCGCCGGCCTCCACCGCGAACGCACCACGATGGCCCGCCACCTCATCGTGCAGATGTGCGTCGAGCGGGAACGGGCCCTGGCCGAACACGCGCCCACCTTCCGGCCCACCTGGGACGACACGGCCGACGGCCTGATCGACGCGATCGTCGCGATGTGGCAGGCCCCCGTCCGGGGCACGCCGTAGCTCCTTCTCCCTGCGAAGCAATTTCGCCCGGGCTGTCACAAGCCCGGAGGCTGTCCGGTCTTAGCTGGCGACCGGGTGGCGACGAGGTGGCCCGGCGGAGCGAAAGGATCGCAATGAAGATCGTGGTAATCGGCGGGACGGGCCTGATCGGGTCGAAGCTGGTGGCGAAGCTGGGCGAGCACGGTCACGAGGCGGTGGCGGCGGCACCGAACACGGGCGTCAACACGCTGACCGGCGAAGGGCTGGCCGAGGTGCTGGCAGGTGCGCAGGTGGTGGTGGACGTGTCGAACTCGCCGTCGTTCGAGCGGGCCGCGGTGCTGGAGTTCTTCGAGACCTCCACGGGCAACCTGCTCGCGGCGGAGGCGGCGGCGGGCGTGGGTCACCACGTCGCGGTGTCGATCGTCGGTACGGAGCGGATGCCGGACAACGGCTACTTCGCGGCGAAGATCGCTCAGGAGCAGCTGATCGAGAAGTCGGGCATCCCGTTCTCCCTCGTGCACTCGACCCAGTTCTTCGAGTTCGCCCGCGGCATCGCCGACGAGGCCACGACGGATGGCAAGGTGCACATCGCACCCGTGCTGTTCCAGCCGATCGCGGGTGACGACGTGGCCCAGGCGGTCGGCCGGACCGCGGTCGGAGCGCCGTTGAACGGCAGGGTCGAGATCGCCGGGCCCGAGGAGTACCGCATGGACGAGTTCTTCCGCCAGGCGCTGACCGCCTGGGGCGACCCGCGCGAGGTGGTCACCGACCCGCACGCGCGCTACTTCGGCAGCGAGCTGAGCGAGCGGTCGCTGGTTCCGGAGGACGGCGCCGTCCTCGGCACGATCAGCTACCGCGACTGGCTCGGCCGGAACGCGACCGGCAAATAGCCGGAGGAGGCATGTGAGCCACCCGTTGCACGCAAAGGTCGCCCAGGTCATCGGAGCCCTGGTCGCCGGAGCGTCGTCGGGCATCGGCGAGGCCACCGCGCCGGCCCTCTCGGCGGAGGGGGCCCGTGCCGCGGTCGGGGCCCGGCGCTGACGGTCGGACGACCTGGCGGGTGACCGCCGTGCCCATTATCTCGGAGGTAATCGACGTCCCGTGCCTTTGCCGAGAGGGTTGCGGCATGAGTACTGACACCCGTGACGTCGTGGAGGAGCTGCTGCGCAGGATGGCCAAGGGCGATCATCCTCGCACCGCGGAGTTGTTCGCCGAGCCGGTCGACTGGCAGCTCGACTGGCCCGCCGAGGGGCATCCCGCGGTGCCGTGGATCCGGCCCCGGTCCAG
This sequence comes from Nonomuraea sp. NPDC004186, assembly GCF_053603495.1. Lineage (NCBI taxonomy): Bacteria > Bacillati > Actinomycetota > Actinomycetes > Streptosporangiales > Streptosporangiaceae > Nonomuraea > Nonomuraea sp. NPDC004186. The sequence goes on from NZ_JBSGFQ010000008.1 coordinate 28,628, forward strand.
CCGGGCCGACGTGGCGGACCATTTCCGCTCGCTGGAGGCCCACCACGTGCCCGAGCTGAACGGCACGTCGGTGGCGCGGATCCTGGTCGACGGGACGCACGCCGTCGTGCTCGGTGAGATCGCGCAGACGGTACGTGTCAGCGGGGTCGCGTACACCTCGCCGTTCGCGCTGCACCTCACCGTCGAGGACGGGCTCATCACCCGCTACCACATCTACGAGGACAGCCTCACGGTCGCGCGAGCCCTCGGCGGCCGCCGGTGAGCTCTCAGTCGTGCCGGGGGCGGGAGCTTTCGCGGGGGTGCAGTTCCGTCTGCAGCACCATCCGGGCCGCCGGCCGGGCCGGGTTGTCGATCCGGCTGGCCAGCAGTTGCGCCGCCGCCCGCCCCAGTTCGTACGTCGGCTGCCGGACCGTGCTCAGCCCGGGCCGGAACAGCCGGGCCCACGGGATGTCGTCGAACCCGATCACCCCCACCCGCTCGGGGATCGGCACCCCCCGTTCGGTCAGGCACTCCACCGCCCCCACCGTCATGAGGTTGTTGGCCGCGAACACGGCGTCCATCTCCACCCCCTCGTCCAGCAGCGCGGCCATGGCCGAGTAGCCGCCCTCCTCCCGGAAGTCCGCGTGCCGCACCAGGGCACGATCCACCGGCACGCCGGCCGCGCGCAGCGCCCGGTGGTAGCCGCGCAGCCGCCGCATGGCGGTGGACATCCGCCGCGGGCCCGTGATGCACGCGATCCGCCGGTAGCCGGACGACAGCAGGTGCGCGGTCGCCATCTCCGCGCCCTTCTCGTTGTCCACCATCACCGCGTCGACCTCGGTCTCGGCCAGTTCGCGGTCGATGGTGACGACGGCGGTGCCCGCGGCGACCAGGGCGGAGATGTCCGTCGAGTCGTCAGCCGGAGAGATGATCACGCCGGCCATGTTGTCGGCCAGCGCCACCGCGATGTACTCGGCCTCCCGGGCCCGGTTCTCGTCGGTGTTGCACAGGACCACCGAGTACCCGAACTGCCGGCCCCCGTCCTCCACCCCCCGTACCAGGGAGGTGAAGAACGGGTTGCCGACGTCGGAGACCAGCACCGCCCACAACGTCGTCTGCCTGCGCCTGAGATTGCGCGCCACCCCGTTGGGCCGGTAGCCGAGCTCCCGCACGGCCGCGAGCACCCGCCCCGCCAGTTCCGGGTTGACCGTGGAACGGCCGTTGAGCACGCGGGAGACCGTCGCGGCGGAGACCCCGGCGTGCCGCGCGACATCTTGGATCTTGATCAACCTCGTCCGATCTCGGAGACGCGGGCAGGAGAAATCGATTACGCAGGCGGGAACGGCAACCGCTCCGCCACCGGCGCGAGCCCGAACGGCTTGTGCGGCAGCGTCTGGTACCAGTACGCGACCGAGGAGAAGTCGTCCGAGCGCTTGTTGGCGTGGCCGTGCTCGATCGTCACCCTGATGGACTCGGTGAACGTGATCGGGTCCTCGACGTGGAAGCGGTAGAGGGAGATATCGCCGCTCCAGTTGTCCCCGCCGGGCAGGGTGATGCCGTGGTACGGCGCGTGGTAGGTCTGCGTCGGGCACCAGGCGGTGTTGAAGTAGTCCTCGGTGCCGGTGCCGTGCAGCGAGGGCGGGAACGGCTCCCCGTCGATGAAGATCATGTCATCGCCCTCGCCGTACCAGTTCCAGTCGCTGGTCTCGCGCAGGTTGCGGATGTTGAGCACGCAGCCCACGTAGTGGCCGCGCCCCTCGGCGTCGAGGATGACGTAGTTGCCCTCGCCCGTGTCGTTGATGCCCTCGACCTGGTACTCGCGGTTGCTCTGCGTGCCCTGCGGGACCCCGTCGGTGGGCCGCTCGCGCCGCCACTGCGCGTGGAAGTAACCGAGGTCCTCGGCCGCCGAGTCGAACAGCTCGTAGTCGACGTAGTAGTAGAAGAAGACCGGCTCGGCCGACAGCTCGCTGATCAGCTCCACCTTCGCGCGGCTCGCGAACGGCATGTGGAACCACGAGTTGAAGCTCTTGCCGTCCTGCGGGCTCATCTGCAGCGGCGCGGAGACGAAGTTCGCGGTCTTGGCGTGGCCCATGCCGAAGAAGTCGCCGAGCGGCACCAGCACACTGGGGTGCTCCTGGTCGTCCCAGGTGATCTTCAGCACGAGCCTGCGCAGGTAGTCGACGTCCACCGCGTCCGGCACGTCCTTCAGCGGGAGCGCCACCGTGCACCAGATGTGGTTGATCGAGCCGGGGCCCTCGATGTCGGCCAGGGTCACGGTGGTGCCGGCCTCGACGGTCAGCCGGTCCTCGTTGCCGCCCGTGCGGTCGTAGCTGGAGACCCGCTTGCGCCTGGACGACCGCAGGCGGGGCAGGTCACGCAGGCTGCTGCCGTGGTTTCCGTAGCTCATATGATCCTCATTCACTTCAATCCGGAGGTCTTGATCGCCTCGACCAGGCGGCGCTGGCCGAGCACGAACGCGATCAAGGTGGGCACGGCCGCGATCACCGTCGCGGCCAGGACGTAGTTCCAGGCCGAGCCGTACTGGCCCTGGAGGGTGGCGATGCCGACCTGCACCATGCGCAGCTCGGGGTCGCGGGTGGCGGTCAAGGGCCAGAGGAACGCGTTCCAGTTGGCCAGGAAGAACAGCACGGCGAGCGAGGCGAGCACGGGCCGGCTGAGCGGCACGACCACCTGCCACCAGCGCCGGAAATATCCGCATCCGTCGAGATCTGCCGCCTCTTCGAGCTCGCGCGGGATCGTCAGGTAGTACTGCCGTAGCAGGAAGATCCCGAACGCGTGGAAGATCGCCGGCAGGATCAGCCCCGCGTACGTGTCGAGCAGCCCGAGCTGCCTGGCCACCAGGAACAGCGGGACGAGGATCACCGGCAGCGACACCAGCAGCGTGGAGACGATCATCGAGAAGATCACCTGCCGCCCGGGGAAGCGCAGCCGGGCCAGCGCGTAGGCGGCCATCGAGTGCAGCACGAGCGCGACCACCGTGACGGCCACGGAGACGACGAGGCTGTTGAGCATGTACCTGCCGATGGGCACCTCGGTCAGCACGTAGAGCAGGTTGTCCAGGGTGAAGCGGCTGGGCAGCGCCACCTCGAACAGCTCGTCCGCCGGCTTCAGCACCGTCACCAGCAGCCAGACCAGCGGCGCCACCGTGACGGCCGCCAGCACGTACCCGACGAGGGCGCGCAGCCTAACCGACATCGAACCTGCCTCCCTTCGTGAGCCCGAACATCAGCCCCGTGGCCACGACCAGGAACCCGACCACGACCGTGGTCAGCGCCGCCGCGTAGCCGTAGTTGTTGAAGGTGAAGGCCTGCTGGTAGATGTAGAAGACCACGCTGGACGTGCTGTTGGCCGGACCGCCCTTGGTCAGCACGTAGACGAGGTCGAAGGCCTGCAGGCCGGTCACCGCGCCGACGGTCGAGTTGACCAGCACGAAGAAGCTGGTCGGCCGGAGCAGCGGCCAGATGACGTGGCGGAAGCGCTGCCACGAGGTGGCCCCGTCGACGCGCGCCGCCTCCTCGTACTCCTTGGGGATGTCCTTGAGCCCGCCCAGCAGGATCAGCATCTGATACCCCATGAGGAACCAGATGCTGATCACCACCAGCGACCCGAGCGCCAGCGCGGGGTTGCCCAGGAACGACACGTCGCCCAGGCCCACCGGCCGCAGCAGCGCGGGCACCGCGCCCTGCTTGTCGGCCAGCAGGAACTGCCACACCACGCCGACCACGACGAGGCTGATGACGTGCGGCAGGAAGAACATCGTGCGCACCAGGCCGACGCCGGGGAAGTGGTCGCGGACCAGCAGCGCGAGCCCGAGACTGACGACGAACCCGATGGGGACGAAGGTCACCATGTACGTCAGCGTGACCTTGACGCTCTGCCAGAGCTGCGCGTCCTCGGCCATCTGGCGGAAGTTGTCCAGGCCGACGTACGTGTAGCCGCCGAACCCGTCCACGCTGAACAGCGACACGCCGACGGCCAGCACCATGGGGAGGCCGACGAAGACGAGCAGGCCGAGCAGGTCGGGCGCGACGAACGCGTACGCGGCCAGGGCCTCTCTTCTGCGCCGGGTCCACCACACGCGGGGCACGGCCTCGCCGGCGACCGCCGTACCCGGGTCGACCAATGTGGCCACGACTACCGCCTTTCGCTCAGAGGGCCGGTCGCCGGGTGCCGCCGGCGCGGTTTCACTGGGGACACGCGGGCACCTGCCCCCAACCGGACCGTTGCGACGCGACCCTCCGGCCGCGTCGCCGAGGCCCGGCTGGAACATGACCGCGCGCCCATCGCCCGGCCGGACGGCAGCGGCCGTGGGGTTGCGCCCGCGAGGGCGTCAGAGCATGGCCGCACCCTTGTAGCCCTTCAGGAAGGTGTCGATCTTGGCGGCGGCGTCCGCCGCAGCCTTGGCCGGGTCCACCCCACCGAGCTGGGTGGCCTGGATGGCGTCCGAGACGGCCTTGTACACCTCGGGCGTGTAGCGGGGCTCGCCCCGGCCGCCCGGCACCACCTGCTCCAGGAACACCTTGAGCGCCGGCTTGTCGAATGCCCCCGCCGCCTTGGCCGCCTCCTGGACGGACTTGCGGGCCGGCAGGTTCGTCTTGACGACCGTGTTCCACTGCCGGCCGCGCTCGACGCCGGCCGCGTCGGTGGCGCCCAGCGCCCAGGCGATGAACTTGGCCGCCGCCTCCGGGTTCGCCCCCTTGGCGTTGGCGACGAACGCCCACCCGCCGATGTCGGTGGTGTAAGTCCCGCCTTCAGGAACGGGAAGCCGGAACACTCCGTATTTGAAGTCCTTCTTCTCCTGCTCCAGCTGCGACACCGACCAGATGCCGCTCTGCTGCATGGCGACGGACCCGCTTGCGAGGTTCGCCGGGGCGTTGCCCGCGCCGTCGCCCTGCGGCTTGCGCGGCGCGACCTTGTTGTTGACCGCGTCCTGCCAGAGCTTCAGCGCCTGGTGTACGCCGGGCGCGTTGAACCCGGCCCCGCCGTTCCCCGGCACGGCCGAGCCGCCGGCCATCCACATGAACGGGTACCAGGTGAAGTTCTGGTAGTAGCCGGGGATGGTCTCGAAGAGGATGCCGAACTGGTCCTTGGTGGTCAGCTTGGCGGCCACGTCCAGCAACTGGTCCCAGGTCTGGGGGAGGTCGCCCTCGGCCAGCTTCGCCTTCTCGAAGGCGTCGATGCTGTAGTACATGGCCAGCGGCTCTTGTTCCATCGGCAGGCCGTAGATCTTGCCGTCCACCTTGCGCGTGTCCAGCACGCCGCCGTCGAAGTCGGCGATCTGGTCGGGCTTGAGGTGCGGCGTGAGATCGGCCAGTACGCCGCCGTTGTGGTAGCGGAGGAAGTCGCCGGGGCTGAGCAGGAAGATGTCCGGCCCCTGACCGGCGGAGAACGCGGTCTGCAGCGCCGTGCCGGCGAGGTACTCGGAGACGGGCAGGTAGTGGAGCTTGACCTTGACCTCGTTGTTGGCGTTCCACGCCGCCACCAGGTCGGTGAACCACTTGCTCTGCGCGTCGGCCTGCGGGTTGGGGCCGTAGAAGTTCCAGAACGTCAGCTCTTTGGCGTTGCCGGTCTTCCCGCCGCCCCCGCACGCGGACAGCAGCGGTGCCGCCATCGCCGACCCTAAGACGACGGCGCCGCCACGCAGCAGAGATCGGCGGGTCACCCTCTCGAAAGCCGACATGTCGCATCCTCCTGATCTTGCAGAAAGCTCGGGGGGTGAGCAATCGATTTCCCAGAAAGGTAGGCGTCGGGGCGGCCAGCGTCAAGAAGTTCCTGCTACAGCTTGCCGAATCCGGGAATCGATATCTCCCCGAGACCTGCGCCCCCGCTCCGGGCGGCAACCGCCGCCACTATGACGCGTATCCACGCTGAGCAGCCGACCGCCGCGACCGAGCTCCGCCGTTTCGCCGGCACCGGCTCCCAGCGAACCGACCGAGCCGGCGCCGGTCGCCAGCGGGTTGCCGTGGAGGGCGGCGGTCGCGGTGCTGAGCCGACGGGGGGTCACGCGCATGTCCGGTGAGGCGAGGGGCCGAGCTCCGCCGACTCGCCGCCCCGGCTCCTCGGCGGGGTGCCGGGGCAGCGCGGACGCGGTGAGGCGCGGCAAGCGCGGGAGGCGCAGGCTGCCGTTGGGGATGGCCGGCGTGTGGGAGGTGCCCGACGTGCGGGAGGCCGAGGCCGCCGCTGGGGGGTGGCCGGCGGGAGGCCCGGGGCCGCCGCTGGGGGGTGACCGGCGTGTGGGAGGTGCGGACCGGCGTCGGGAGGTGGCCCGTGTTGGGGGGAGGCGCGGGACGGCGTTGGGGGCGACCGGCGTGCTGATGGCCGAGCTCGGTGGTGGACGGGCGTGGGTGAACCGGCGTGGGTGAACCGGCGTGGGTGGACCGGCGTGGTGGTGGTCGGGCGTGGGTGGACGGGGCCTGGGGTGAGATGTGGCGGCTGCTGGTCGTCCGCGACGGGGTGCCGGTGTGGGCCTCGGCGGCAGGGTTCGAGAAATCGGTTCACCGTTGTGATTCTGTGATGTGAAGCGGGATTGACGGGTCAAAAGGTCGGATCTAGGTTGAGGGAAATCGATTTCTGAGCAATCGATTTCTCGTATGCATGGAGGACAACCCGTGGCACGTATCGGAGTGCTGAGCATCTCGGACGGGCGGGACTTCGTCGCCCGCGATCTCGTTGAGCACATCACCCACGCCACCACCGCCCTCGCGGAGGCGTTGCGCAAGGAGGGCCACGAGGTCATCGTGGCGCCGGAGATCGTGTGGACCAACGAGCTGGCCACGTCGCAGGCGCGATGGCTGGCCGATCGCCGGCCCGATCTGACCATCTTCAACTACGCGGTCTGGGCCTTCCCGCATTTCACCATGCTGGCCGCCGAGTCCACCCCAGGGCCGCTGCTGCTCATGGCGAACATCGACCCCGCGCAGCCCGGCATGGTCGGCATGCTCGCCGGCGGCGGTGGCCTGGACCAGATCGGCCGGGTGCACGCCCGCGCCTGGGGAGACATCGACGACCCCGCCGTCAGGGAGCGCGTGCTGACCGAGGTGCGGGCCGCCCAGGCGGTCCGGGGCCTGCGCGGCTCGACGTTCGGCCGGATCGGCGGCCGGCCGATGGGCATGTACACCGCCGTCGCCAACACCGACCAGTGGATGCGTACGTTCGGCGTCGACGTCGAGGAGATCGACCAGTGGGAGATCGTCCGGCGGAGTGAGAACGCCTCCCAGGCGCGGGTCACCCAGGCCCGCCAGTGGCTCGAGGCCAAGGGGAACGTGCACTACGACGGCAAGCAGCTCACGCCGGACCTGCTCGAACGCCAGATCCGCACGTACTACGCGATGCGCGAGCTCATCGACGAGTGGAACCTGGACTTCTCCGGCATCAAGGGCCAGCCCGAGCTGACCACCCACTTCTGCACGATGGACCTCGCCGAGGCCTTCCTCAACGACCCGTACGACTGGGAGGGCCCGAAGGACACCCACGTCTGCGCCACCGAGGCCGACATGGACGGCGCGCTGACGATGCAGATCCTGAAGCTGCTGAGCGGCGACCCGGTGCTCTTCGCCGACGTCCGCCACTACCACGCGGACAAGGACGTCTGGGACCTGTGCAACTCCGGCCAGCACGCCACCTGGTACGCGGCCAGGTCCGACGACCCCGAGGAGAACCTCGCCAGGACGCACTTCTACCCCGAGGTGTTCTTCTTCCCGGCGGGCGGCGCGAGCGTGCACCACCTCGCCGCGCCCGGCGCCGCCACGTTCGCCCGCCTCACCCGCAGGGACGGCCAGTACCGCATGCACGTGATGCGCGGCGATTTCGAGCTGTACGACGACGCCACCAACGAGGCGATGGCCCGGCAGTCCACGTTCGAGTGGCCGCACGCGTTCACCAGGCTGCACGTGCCGGCCACCGAGTTCCTCGGGCGGTTCGGCTCCAACCACATCCACGCGGTCCCCGGCGACTACATCGCCGAGCTGGAAGCGGTCTGCAAGCAGCTGGGCGTCGAGTTCGAGGGGTTCGGCGATGCGGCTTAGTCCTCTCCTCCTCGCGGCCGCGCTCGTCCTGGGCGGGTTGAGCGCACCGGCGCAGGCGAGCGCCAAGGGCCCCAGCGCACCGGCGCAGGCGCAGGCGAGCGCCAAGGGACCCGTCGGGTGGGACGTCTACCGCAGGCTCGACCGGCTGCCCGAGCTGCCCGTCGGCGTGCAGACCAAGCAGTTCTCCAGCTTCGACCGCACCGGCGACAACAACGACGGGTTCGAGGGCACGTACTCGTGCCTGAGCAGCACCGACGACGGGGGCTGCGTGATCGCCGAGCACACCGGCGCCGGCGAGGTGCAGGCCATCTGGTTCACCAGGGACGGCGGCGACGTCAGCAGGACCGGCAGGATCACGGTCGAGCTCGACGGCAGGAAGGTGGTGGACGCGAGCCTCCAGGACCTGGTGGACGGCAAGCTCGGCGCCCCCTTCGCCTACCCCCTCGTGGGCAACGCCGATCAGAGCTCCGGCGGCGTCTACGTCGAGGTGCCGATGCCGTTCACCCGCTCGATGCGCATCACCACCGAGCACAACCCGCTCTTCCACCACGTCAGCTACCGCACGTTCGCCGACGCCGAGGGCGTGAGCACGTTCGACCCGGCCGACAAGGCGCAGGACGTCATCGACCGGCTCAAGGCGGGCGGCGACCCCAAGCCCGCCGTCCCGGGCGCGCGCTCCCAGGACGCCGCGATCCGCCTCGCTCCCGGCCAGTCGGTACGGGTCGCGCGCACCCAGGGCGCCGGCCTGCTGTCGTCGATCAAGCTGAAGCTGCCCCAGGCCGAGCAGGTGCTGCCTGAGACCGAGGCCGACGAGGGCCGGGCGTTCGGCCGGAACGGCTCCAGCGAGTTCACGGTGAAGATCGACCCCGCCAACGACGGCGTGCGGCTGACCAGGCGCATCGACCCCGCCATCGGCAGGCAGGTCGCCAAGGTCCTGGTGGACGGCCAGCAGGTGGCCCAGTGGCCGCCGAGCAGGCTGGGCGCCGCCGGGATGTGGGCCGAGGAGGTCGTGGACCTGCCGGCCAGTGCCACCAAGGGCAAGTCGCAGATCACGATCAAGAACGTGTTCGCCTCGTCGGACCTCGACTACAACGAGTTCACGTACTGGGTGGACAGCGCCGGCAAGCGTACCGACACCGTGGACGTGGGCGACGCGGCCGACGAGGCCGCGCACCACTACACGATCGTCGCGCAGACCTGGCAGGGCGAGCGGACCTTCGCCTTCCCGATGGACCAGCCCCAGCTGGCGAAGATCAGGACGGCGCAGGAGATCCTGCAGGGGCTGCGGCTGCGGATCACGTTCGACGGCCGCCGCACGGTGGACTCGCCGGCCGGCGAGTTCTTCGGCAGCGGGCACGCGATGCTGCCCGTCAAGTCGCTCATGTACGCGGTCGACGCCGCGACCAGCACGCTCAGCGCGTGGTGGCCGATGCCGTACCGGACGGGCGCGACGGTCGAGCTGTTCAACGACTCCGGCCGCACGATCGAGGGCCAGGCGACGGTCACGTCAACCAACCGCCCCGTATCAGGAAATGTCGGTTATTTCAGGACGCAGTCCCGCACAGGCGGCACCACCCCCGGCACGAGCTGGCCCTTCCTTCGGGTCTCCGGCGCGCAGGGCAAGTTCGTCGGGATCAGCCACACCATGCGCGGCCCGACCAACCGCAACTACCTGGAAGGCGACGAGCGCGTCTACGTGGACGGCTCGCGCACCCCGCAGATCCACGGCACCGGCACCGAGGACTTCTACCAGGCGGGCTGGTACTTCAACCGCGAGACCTTCAGCACCCCGTTCCACGGCAACACCGCCCACCTGGCCCCGGCGGCCGGCTTCCCGGCGGAGAACGACTGCACCGGCGCGTACCGGCTGATGATCGGCGACGCCGTGCCGTTCGCGGGCTCGCTGACGTTCGACATCGAGCACGGCTGGACGAACGACGTCGAAGGCGTCTACTCCTCCACCGCCTACTGGTACGGCTCCGACCGCAGAGCCACGGCGCAGACGGACTCGCTGACGGTCGGCGACCCGGCGAGCGAGCGGCTGCACGGCTACACCGGCCAGGGCGAGGTCACCACGCTGGAGTCCGCGTTCGAGGGCGACTTCAGGAACCCCGTCACGCTCAAGGCCACCCAGCGGGTCACGCAGGCCCCGGTCACGTTCAGGCTCACGATCGACCGGAACAACCAGGGCGTCGAGCTGCGCCGTACGAGTGACCAGAGCGTCGCCGGGCAGCACGCCGAGGTCACCGTCAACGGGCGGCGGCTGGCCGACTGGGTGCAGCCGCTGGGCAACCGGACCCGCAGGTGGCTGGAGGACGTCTACCAGATCCCGGCGGGCGCCACCCGCGGGCAGCGGGAGATCACCGTCCAGCTGGCCCCGAAGACCCCCTGGTCGGCGGCCTCCTACACGGCGTGGAGCCTCCGGTGACCACCGTCCTGGCGATGCGGGCCATCGGCAAGTCCTTCCCCGGCGTGCGGGCCCTCGACGGGGTGTCGCTCACCGTGGCGGAGGGCGAGGTGGTGGCCCTGCTCGGGGAGAACGGCGCCGGCAAGTCCACGCTGATGAACATCCTGGCCGGGGTGTTCAAGGACTACGAGGGCGAGATCGAGATCGGCGGCGAGGTGGCGCACATCCACTCGCCCAAGGACGCGCGGCGGCACGGGATCGCCATGATCCACCAGGAGCTCAACCTGGTGCCCGAGCTGTCCGTCGCGGACAACATCTTCCTCGGCCAGGAACGCGCGCTCCTCGACCGCAGGGCCACCGAGGCGCGCACCGCCGAGCTGCTGCGCGGCCTCGGGCTCGACCTGTCGCCGCGCACGCTCGTCAAACAGTGCAAGATCGCCGAACGCCAGCTCATCGAGGTGGCCAAGGCCCTGTCGCAGAACGTCCGCGTCCTGGTCATGGACGAGCCCACCTCGGCCCTGGCCGACGCGGAGGTGCAGCGGCTGTACGAGGTCATCCGCGACCTGACCGGGCGCGGTGTGGCCGTCATCTACATCTCGCACCGGCTGGAGGAGCTGGAGGAGATCGCCGACCGGGTCGTCGTGCTGCGCGACGGCCAGTACATCGGCGAGCGCACCGGCATCAACCGGGACGAGCTCATCCAGATGATGGTCGGCCGCCCCCTGGGCGAGATGTTCCCGCGCGCCGACGGCGCCACCGAAGGTGACGAGTTGCTGCGGGTCGAGGGGCTCCGCGTGCCGGGGGATCGGGACACCGGGCGTACGGCGCTGCGGGACATCTCGCTGACCGTGCGCACCGGGGAGATCGTCGGCGTGGCCGGGCTCATGGGCGCCGGGCGCAGCGAGCTGCTCGAATCGATCTTCGGCGTGCACCGGCCGTCGGAGGGATCGATCAGCCTGCACGGCGCGACGTACCGTCCCAGGAGCCCCAAGCAGGCGATCGAGCGCGGTGTCGCGCTGGTCGCCGAGGACCGCAAGGCGCAGAGCCTCGTGCTGGGCAACAGCGTGGCCTTCAACGCGAGCCTGTCATCGCTCAGGCGCTACCTGCGGTTCTGGACCGTGGACCGGCGGCGCGAGGGCGCGGCCGTCGAGCAGCAGGTGCGCGCGCTGCGGGTCAAGACGCCCGGACTGCGCTTCACCGTCGGCAACCTCTCCGGCGGCAACCAGCAGAAGGTCGTGCTGGCCAAGTGGCTGCTCACGGCGCCCTCGCTGATCCTCATGGACGAGCCCACGCGCGGCATCGACGTGGGCGCCAAGGCGGAGATCCACGCGCTCATGTCGTCGCTGGCCGCCGAGGGCAAGGGCGTGCTCGTGGCCTCCTCCGAGCTGCCCGAGCTGCTCGCCATGTGCGACCGGATCCTCGTGCTCTGCGAGGGCCGCATCACCGCCGAGTTCCCGAGAGGCCAGGCGACGCAGGAGGCGATCCTCGAGGCCGCCATGGCAAGACAGCAGGTGACCATATGACAACCGTGAAGACCGCGCCACCCGATCCAGTGCCGCCCGTGAAGGCGCCGGGGGAGAGCCGGATGCGGCGCACGCTCTCCGCCCTCGGGGCCGCGCAGGCGTACATCGGCCTGGTGCTGATCCTCGCCGTGGGGATCGCCACCAAGGGCGAGATGTTCCTGAACGAGACCAACCTCACCAACGCCATCGGAGCCTTCGCCTCCCGCGGCATCCTGGCGGTCGGCGTCACGCTGGTGATCCTGACCGGCGGCATCGACCTGTCCGTGGGCTCGCTGCTGGGCATCGCGTCGATGACGGCCGCGATGATGCTCGCCAAGTTCTCGCTGGAGCCGTGGCAGATCGTGCCGATCTGCATGGCGGTGGGAGCCCTCTTCGGGTTCCTGAACGGCGCCGGCACGGCCTGGCTGCGCATCCAGTCGTTCGTCATGACCCTGGCCATGCTCTCGGTCGTACGCGGGCTCGACCGGCAGGTCAGCGACAACGTCAGCGTCGGCACCCAGATCGCCGGGGCCGACGGGAAGCTGACGCCGCAGGCTGAGGCGTTCCAGCTGTTCGGCACCCCCGGGCACAACCTCTTCGATCGCGTCTACTATCCGGTGCTGGCCTTCATCGTGGTCTGCGTCGTCTTCCACCTGATCCTGACGAAGACCCGGTTCGGCCGGCACGTGTACGCCGTCGGCGGCAACCCCACCGCGGCCCGGCTGTCCGGCGTCAACGTCACGGCGGTCACGATCGCGGTCTTCACCCTGTCCGGCATGCTCGCCGGCTTCGCCGGGCCGATCGACGCCGCCTACAGCGCCTCGGCCGACCCCCAGGCCGGGCAGTCGTTCGAGCTGGACGCCATCGCCGCCGCCGTCATCGGCGGGGCGTCGCTGGCGGGCGGCAAGGGCACCATCGCCGGCACGTTCGTGGGGGCGCTCATCCTGACGCTCCTGGACAACGTGCTCGGCCTCAACGCGGTCAGCGACAACTGGCAGCTCGTCATCAAGGGACTGATCGTCGTCGTGGCGGTCGTCCTGCAGCGTCCCGATCTCTTCAAGATCTTCCGAGGAGGGTCTCGATCATGAAGAAGACCATCACCATCGCGCTCTGCGCGCTCCTGGCCGCCGCGTGCGCGTCCAAGGCGCCCGCGCCGTCGGCGTCGTCAGGTGAGAAGAAGAAGTTCGTCGTCGGCTATTCGCAGTCGAACAACGCCGAGCCGTACCGGGCCCAGCTCAACCTGCAGTTGCAGCACTTTTTGAAGAAATATCCGGACATCGAGTTGCTGCCGATCGCCGACGCCAAGCAGTCGAGCGCCACGCAGGTCTCCCAGGTCCAGAACTTCATCACCCAGAAGGTCGACGCGCTCATCGTCTCGCCCACCGAGCCCGCGCCGCTGACGGCGGCCGTGCAGCAGGCGTGCGACGCCAAGATCCCCGTGATCGTCCTCGACCGCACCGTGAACACCGACTGCTACACCGCCTTCATCGGCGGCGACAACGTGCTCATCGGCAGGAAGGCGGGGGAGGAGGCGGTCAGGCTGCTGCCGGACGGCGGCAACATCGTCGAGCTGCGCGGCATCATGTCCAACCAGCCGCAGATCGACCGCGACAAGGGCTTCCGCGAGGCCGTCGCGGCCAACCCCAAGATCAAGATCATCGCCGACCGCGAGGGCAAGTGGGTGAAGGAACAGGCCACCCCGATCATGCAGCAGTGGCTCGCCCAGCACGAGCAGATCGACCTCGTGTACGGGCACAACGACCCGATGGCGCTGGGCGCGTACCTGGCGGCCCAGGCGGCGGGCAAGGCCGACAAGATCAAGTTCATCGGCATCGACGGCCTGGCCATCCCCGACGGCGGCATCCGCGCGGTCCAGCTCGGCCAGCTCTCGGCCACGTTCATCTACCCGACGGGCGCGCAGGAGGCGGCCGACACCGTCAACAAGATCCTGCACGGCCGGCAGGTCGAGAAGAAGCAGGTGCTCGGCACGACGCAGGTCACCAAGGACAACGCGGCCGAGCTCTACAAGCAGTTCGACCTGTCGGGGCAGAACTGATGTTCCTCGGAGTCGACATCGGCACCTCCAGCTCCAAGGGGGTGCTCGTGGCGGCCGACGGCACGGTCGTGGCGACGGCGATCCGCGAGCACCGCACCGCCTCGCCACGGCCGGGCTGGTTCGAGCACTCGGCGCAGGACGTCTGGTGGGCGGACTTCACCTCGATCGTGGCGGAGCTGGCCCGCCCGGACGTCGCCGCCGTCGGGCTGAGCGGGATCGGCCCGTGCGTGCTGCCCTGCGCGCAGGACGGCACGCCGCTGCGGCCCGCGATCCTGTACGGGGTGGACACCCGGGCCACCGCCGAGATCGCGGCGCAGACCTCCCGGTACGGCGCCTCCGCGATCCTGGAGCGGTGCGGGTCGCCGCTGACCTCGCAGGCAGTGGGGCCGAAGCTGGAGTGGCTGCGCACCCACGAGCCCGAGGTGTGGGCGCGGACGCGGCGGATCTTCATGGCGCACTCGTGGCTGGCGTACCGGCTGACCGGCGCGTACGTGCTCGACCATCACGCGGCCAGCCAGTGCACGCCCCTGTACGACACCCGTGCCCACGAGTGGATCGACGACTGGGAGCTCTTCCCCGAGCTGGAGCTGCCCGCGCTGGCGTGGAGCGGCGACGTCGTCGGCACGGTCACGGAGGCGGCCGCCGCCACCACCGGGCTCCCGGAGGGGATCCCGGTGGTGGCCGGGACCATCGACGCGTGGGCCGAGGCGCTGAGCGTGGGGGCGACCTCGCCGGGCGACGTCATGCTCATGTACGGGACGACGATGTTCCTGGTCGAGGTGCTGGCCTCGCGGGCCGTCTCACCGCAGTTGTGGGGGACCGTGGGGGTCTCGCCGGGGACGTACAACCTGGCGGCGGGGATGGCCACGTCGGGCGCCGTCACCGGATGGCTGCGCGACCTGACCGGCGCCTCGTTCGAGTCGCTCACGGCCGAGGCCGCGGCGGTGGGGCGCGGGGCGGAGGGGCTGCTGATGCTGCCGTACTTCGCGGGAGAACGCACGCCTCTCTTCGACCCGGACGCGCGCGGCACCCTCATCGGGCTGACGCTGCGGCACGGGCGCGGCCACCTGTACCGGGCCGCGCTGGAGGCGACCGCCTTCGGCGTGCTGCACAACCTCGAGGCCATGCGGGCCGCGGGCGGGTCGGCCAAGCGGCTGGTCGCGGTGGGCGGCGGCACCAAGGGCGGGCTGTGGACGCGGATCGTGTCCGACGTGCTCCAGCAGGAGCAGGTCCTGTCCACCCACACGGTGGGCGCCGCCTTCGGCGACGCCATGCTGGCGGCCCAGGCTTGCGGCGTCTCGTACGCGGGCTGGAACCCGGTGGCGTCCGTCGTGGAGCCCGACCCGGCCGCCGCCGAGGACTACGCGCGGTTGTACGGGCTCTACCGGGACCTGTACGACTCCACCTCCCACATCGCCCACGAGCTCGCGACCCGTTAACGGGGGGTGGAGCTCTCGCGGGGATGGAGCTCGGCGGGCAGGACGATCGTGGCGGGCTTGGCGGCGGGGGTGGCGATGCGGTCGACCAGCAGGCGGGCGGCCATGCGGCCCAGCTCGTACGTCGGCTGCGTCACCGTCGACGGCGACGGGTGCACCAGGTCCGCCCACGGGATCTCGTCGAAGCCGACCAGGCCGACCTGCCCGGGCACGTCCACCCCGCGCTCGGTCAGGCAGCGCAGCGCGCCCACCGTCATGAGGTTGTTGGCCACGAAGACCGCGTCGGGAGGCTCGGGAGAGGACAGCAGTGCGGCCATGGCGTCGTAACCCCCCTGCTCGCGGAAGTCCGCGCGGACGATCACAGGGTCACCCGGCAGCGCCGTCGTGTAGCCGCGCAGGCGCAGGTCGGCGGTGCTCACACCCTCGGGCCCCGCGATGCACGCGATCCGCCGGTATCCGGCCGCGAGCAGGTGCTCGGTGGCCGTGCGCGCACCTCCCTCGTTGTCGACCACCACCGTGTCCACGGCACCTCTGGGCAGCTCGCGGTCGACGGCGACGACGGGCACGGGCGAGTCGATGAGCGTCTTGGCCGCCTTGACGCTGCCCGAGGAGGAGATGATGACGCCGGCCATCTGCTCGCTCAGCGCCGCCGCGACGTAGGTCTCCTCCTTGGCCGGGTCCTCGTCGCTGTTGCACAGCACGACCGAGTAGCCCTCCTGCTGTGCGACGTCCTCGATGCCGCGCACCATGGAGGTGAAGAACGGGTTGCCGATGTCGGAGATGATCACGGCCCAGAGGGACGTACGGCTGCGCCGCAGGTTGCGCGCGACCGCGTTGGGGCGGTAGCCGAGCTCGCGGACCGCCGTGAGCACCCGGGCGACCATGGCGGGGTCGACGGTCTGGGCGCCGTTGAGCACGCGGGAAACGGTGGCGGCGGACACGCCTGCCTCCCGTGCGACATCGTAGATAGTGGGCATCGCACCAAGTTTCTACCATCGCGGAGCCCCGCGCCCCTCCTCGCCGCAGGTTGGGGTCGAGGTCCTGGTCCAGGAATCGCTTTCCGGTCATGATCATACTTCCACATTTCCTGAAATATTGAAATGTGGCGGTTTACCTGGGCAAATGCTCGACTGAAATCCTGACAAATCAGGGCTTGACGGCTGTCAGGCCGCGATTGTACGTTCATCCAGAAATCGATTGCTCAGATCTCTTCTCCCTTCACCCCCACCTCACGGCCTCCTGACTGCCATGCGCTCAGGAGTCCCGCACCGCCAGGAGAAGTCATGTTCTCGATCGTTCGACGATGTTTGGGCGCGGGCCTGGCCACGCTGCTCACGATGACCATCACCGCCGTCCCGGCGGCGACGGCCGCCGCCTCGCCGCCGCCCAGCCCGTTCTTCTCGACCGTGCAGATCGACTCCGGCGCGACGGTCGGCGCGCCCGCCGCGGGCGACAACCGCAACCACGGCGACCTGTGGCCGAACTGCTGGTCCGACGACGACAACGTCTACACCGCCTACGGTGACGGCATCGGGTTCGCGGGCACGTACAGCGACATCGGCGTGGCCCGCATCTCGGGCATGCCCGGCAACCTGACCGGCGCGCAGCTGCCGATCGGCGACAACGTCGGCCAGGTGTGGACGGCGAACCACACGCGCAAGCCCACCGGCATGGCCTGCGTGGGCGGCACGCTCTACCTGGCCGTGCAGGACCTGGCGTTCGACTTCGACGACGCCCCGGCGGCGACGATCGCGAAGTCGACCGACCACGGCAGGACGTGGACGTGGGACAGGTCGGGGCCGATGTTCGGCAACGGCGTGTTCACCACGATCATGTTCCTGGACTACGGCAAGGCGTACGGCAACGCCCCCGACGGCTACGTCTACGCCTACGGCCTCGACCACAACTGGCGCGACTCCTTCGCGAACCGGGTGCCCGACCCGGTGGACCTGTGGCTGGCCCGGGTGCCCAAGGACCAGGTGCAGAACCGGTCGGCCTGGGAGTTCGTCAGCGGCTTCGCCGCCTCCGGCGCGCCCACCTGGTCCGCGGACATCGCCCGGCGGGTCGCGGTCATGCACGACGACCGGCGCATCTACCAGGACGTCTACACCGCCAACCGGGCCAAGAACCTGACCGTGCTCAGCCAGGGCGGCGTGGTGTACAACAAGCCGCTCAACCGCTACCTCTACACGTCCTGGACGGAGTACACCTTCGAGTTCTACGAGTCGCCGACGCCGTGGGGCCCGTGGAAGCACTTCTCCGGCAAGGACTTCGGCGGCTACCCGTGGACCACGACCAAGCACGGCGGTTACGCCACCACGATCCCGTCCAAGTACATCAGCGCCGACGGCAAGTCGATGTGGCTGCAGTCGAACGTCTGCCCGTGCGGCGGCGGCTTCCCCGACGGGCAGCACTGGGCGTACACGTTCTCGCTGCGCAGGATGCGCCTGGAGCCGCACGTGGACACCACCCCGGCCAACACGCCCGACGGCGCCAGGAACCTGGCCCGCGAGCCGGGCACGACCGGCGTCGAGCGGGTGGCGCATTTCGGGAACGTCGGCTTCTACAACGACGGCAACAAGGCGCAGAGCGAGGACGACTGGAACGACGAGCGCAAGGGCGCGAGCTGGTGGGGCTACACCTGGCCGCGCGAATACCTGATGAACAAGGTCGCCTTCACCAGCGGGCAGCTCTTCGGCGACGGCGGCTGGTTCGCGGGCGATCTGCGGGTGCAGGTCCGCAGGAACCACGAATGGGTGAACGTCACGGGGCTGCGCATCACGCCTGACTACCCGTACGACAACACGGCGGGCCCGAACCGCACGTACGAGCTGGGCTTCAACCCGGTGGACGGCGACGGCGTGCGCGTCATCGGCGCCCCGGGCGGCACCCGCACCTTCACCTCCGTCGCCGAACTGGAGGTGTACTACACGGGCACCAGCGGGACCATGTTCGGCGGCTCGCCGGCGGATTTCACCGGAGACGGCAAGGACGACATCGTGGCCTTCACCCACGGGGCGAGCGCGGACGTGTGGGCCGCCGCCTCGACCGGCACGGGCTTCGGGGCGTCCGCGAAGTGGCACGACTTCTTCGCCCCGAGCGGTGAGCTCCCCTACACCGGCGATTTCACCGGCGACGGGAAAGCCGACATCATCACCTTCACCCAAGGGACCACCGGCGACGTGTACGTGGCGCCGTCCACCGGCAACGGCTTCGGACCGGGCGTGAAATGGCACGACTTCTTCGCCCCGAGCGGTGAGGTCCCGGCGGTGGGCGATTTCGACGGCGACGGCAAGGACGACATCGCCACGTTCACCCGCGGCGCCGCCGCGGACGTCTACGTGGCCCTGTCCAGCGGGAACGGGTTCGGCGCCGGCCAGAAATGGCACGACTACTTCGGCCTGAACGGCGAGTTCCCGGCCGTCGGTGACGTCAACGGGGACGGCAAGGACGACCTGATCGTCTTCACCCAGGGCTCCACGGCGGACGTGTACGTGGCCATGTCCACCGGCCACGGCTTCGGCCCAGCGACCAAGGTGGCCGACAGCTTCGCGCCCGGCGCGGACCAGCCCCGCGTGGGCGACTTCGACGGCGACGGGAAGGACGACATCGTCTCCTTCACCAACAACCCCGCCGCCGACGTCTCGGTGGCCCTGTCGGACGGCGCCGGATTCAGGGCCGCCACGAAATGGCACGACGACTTCGCCCCGGCGGGCGAGTTCCCGTACGTCGGCGACTACGACGGCGACGGGAAGGACGACATCGTCTCCTTCACCCACACGCCGTCCGCCGACGTGCGCGTGAGCCTGTCGACCGGCACCTCCTTCGCCGGCGGCGGCAAGTGGCACGACTTCTTCGGCCTGCCCGGCGAGACCACTCTCTGACCCGGTAATCCTTCGCGCGGCACGGCAACCCTCGCGCCGCGCGGCCGCGTCACGCCTCCAGACAGGAGAGAACCCCGTGAGAAGCAGGATCCTGTTATCGGTGACGGCCTTGTCGGCCGGCGTCTTCCTCGTCCCGCCCGCCCCGGCCGCCGCGGCCGGGCTCCGCCCCGACTTCCGCGCCCCGTGGCCGTGCGGACAGGTGCGGGACTACTACCACCACTCCACCGAGGTCGCCAACGCCATCGACTTCAACATCGCCGGCTCCGGCGACCTCGGCACCCCCGCTCTGGCCTCGGCGCCCGGCACGGTGATCGAGACGGTCACCGGCCACCCCGGCTACGGCAACTACGTCCGCGTGGACCACGGCGGCGGCTGGACGAGCCTCGTCGCGCACCTGGACCGGATCACGGCCGCCAGGGGCCAGTGGGTCGACTACGGCGCCGAACTCGGCAAGGTCGGCAGCACCGGCAACTCCACCGGCCCGCACCTGCACTACGAGCAGGAGGCCGACGGCGGCAACCAGCCGATCGTCATCGACGGCGTGGCTCTCCGCTACAGCGAAGCCGCCGCCAAGCACACCAGTGGCAACTGCGGTGGCGGCGGCCCGCTCCTGGGCGGCTCTCCGGCGGACTTCGACGGTGACGGCAAGGACGACATCGTCACCTTCACGCACGGCGCGAACGCCGACGTCTACGTGGCGAAGTCGACCGGCAACGCCTTCGACGGCACGTCGGTGAAATGGCACGACTACTTCGCGTTGAGCGGCGAGGTCCCGCTGACCGGCGACTTCACCGGCGACGGCAAGGACGACGTCGTCACGTTCACCCAGGGATCCAACGCCGACGTCTACGTGGCGCCGTCCTCCGGTACGGGCTTCGGTACTGCCGCGAAGTGGCACGACTTTTTCGCGCCGAGCGGGGAGATTCCCGCGGTCGGCGACTTCGACGGTGACGGCAAGGACGACATCGTCACCTTCACCCGTGGCACGGCCAACGACGTGTACGTGGCGCTGTCGACCGGGACCGGCTTCGGCGCA
The DNA here is from genome assembly GCF_053603495.1 of Nonomuraea sp. NPDC004186. Lineage (NCBI taxonomy): Bacteria > Bacillati > Actinomycetota > Actinomycetes > Streptosporangiales > Streptosporangiaceae > Nonomuraea > Nonomuraea sp. NPDC004186. Next base: position 48,973 of record NZ_JBSGFQ010000008.1, read on the forward strand.
GGCGTGAAATGGCACGACTGGTTCGCGCTCAACGGCGAGTTCCCGGCCGTCGGCGATGTCAACGGCGACGGCAAGGACGACCTGATCGTCTTCACCCAGGGTTCGACGAATGACGTGTACGTGGCGACGTCCACCGGGACGGGTTTCAACGCCGCGGTGAAGGCGCACGACAATTTCGCGCTCGCCGGTGAGCAGCCCCGGATCGCGGACGTCAATGGCGACGGCAAGGACGACATCGTCACGTTCACCAACAACGGCCTCGGTGATGTGTGGGTCGCGATTTCGGATGGTCAGGGCTTCGGTCCGGGCGTGAAGTGGAACGACTGGTTCGCTCCGAACGGCGAATTCCCCTACACCGGTGATTTCGACGGCGATGGCAAGGACGACATCGTCACCTTCACCAAGGGCGCCACGAACGACGTGTTCGTGGGGTTGTCGAACGGCACTTCCGCCTTCGGCACCGGCATCAAATGGCATGACTTCTTCGGCCTCGACGGCGAAACCACCCTCTGATCCAGGAGACATCATGCGCAAGTCCCGAATCGGCCGCGCGTTATCCGTCACCGCGGGCGCGCTGGCGATCGCCGCCGCCTCGGCCATGCCCGCCCAGGCGGCCCCCGACCCCGGCAAGCACCGCTCCAACGCCGAACTCCTCCTCGCCTGCCCGTCCGTCCCCGCCACCCACGACCAGTGGGTGACGACCGCCGTCTACCGGGTCGGCCGCAGCCTCAACGCCAACGACAAGGTGATGCTCGCGGCGTTCGAGACCGGCTGGGTCGAGTCCCACATGAACAACCTCAACTGCGGCGACAAGGACTCCCTCGGCGTCTTCCAGCAGCGCCCGAGCCAGGGCTGGGGGACTCCTGAGCAGATCCTCGACGTCAGCTTCGCCGCCAACTCGTTCTTCACCCGGGCCATCAGGAACGACGCGGCCAACCCCGGCTACACCCCGGGGCAGCTCGCCCAGAGCGTCCAGCGCTCCGCCTTCCCCGACCGCTACGACCAGTCCGAGGCCAAGGCCCGCTCGCTCCTGAACGAGGCCGCCTGGATGCACGGCATGCAGGCGGGCTCGCCGGCCGACTTCGACGGCGACGGCAAGGACGACATCATCACCTTCGCCAAGAACGCCTCGGCCGACGTGTACGTCTCCACCTCGAGCGGCACCGCTTTCAACGGCACGTCGGTGAAGTGGCACGACTTCTTCGGGCTGGGCGGCGAGACCACCTACACCGGCGACTTCACCGGTGACGGCAAGGACGACGTCGTCACGTTCACGCACGGCTCCAGCGGCGACGTGTACGTGGCGCCGTCCACCGGCACGGGCTTCGGTCCCGCCGCGAAATGGCATGACTTCTTCGCGCCCGGCGGCGAGATCGCGGCGGTCGGCGACTTCGACGGCGACGGGAAGGACGACATCGCGACCTTCGCCCGCGGGACGACCCAGGACGTCTTCGTGGCCCTGTCCAACGGGAACGGGTTCGGCGCGGGCCAGAAATGGCATGACTTCTTCGGCCTGAACGGCGAGTTCCCGGCGGTGGGTGATGTCAACGGTGACGGCAAGGACGACATCATCGTCTTCACTCAGGGTTCGACGAATGACGTGTACGTGGCGACGTCCACCGGGACGGGGTTCAACGCCGCGGTGAAGATGCACGACAATTTCGCGCTCGCCGGTGAGCAGCCCCGGATCGCGGACGTCAATGGTGACGGCAAGGACGACATCGTCACGTTCACGAACAACAACCTCGGTGATGTGTGGGTCGCGATTTCGGATGGGCAGGGTTTCGGTCCGGGCGTGAAGTGGAACGACTGGTTCGCGCCGAACGGCGAATTCCCTTACACCGGTGATTTCGACGGCGATGGCAAGGACGACATCGTCACCTTCACCAAGGGCGCCACGAACGACGTCTTCGTCGGCCTGTCGAACGGCACGTCGGCCTTCGGCGCCGGGGTCAAGTGGCACGACTTCTTCGGCCTGAACGGCGAAACCACCCTCTAGAAGGAGCCGGAACAATGCAGTGGAAGCATGTGCGTAAGGCCGCCTTATGCGCGGCCGTCGGCGGGCTGCTGCTCACCGCCAGGCCCGCCGTCGCCGCCCAGCCGGACGGGCTGGACAAGGCGTTCGCCGACGCGACAGCGGAATACCAGGTCCCCAAGGACCTGCTCGTGGCGGTCGGTTACGGTGAGACGCATCTCGACGGCCACAACGGCGCGCCCAGCAGCGACAACGGCTACGGCGTCATGCACCTGGTGAGCAATCCGCAGCACAAGACCCTCGAACAGGCCGCCAAGCTCACCGGCGAGCCCGAGGCCGACCTGAAGAGCGACACTGCGGCCAACATCCGCGGCGGCGCGGCGGTCCTGCGTGCCCTCGCCGACCAGGCGGGGCTCGACGCGTCGAAGCGCAAGGACGTCAACGCCTGGTACCCGGTCGTCGCACGCTACGGCGGCGCCGCCGATGACCAGGTGGCCCGCCTGTACGCCGACACCGTCTACGGCCTGCTCGCCCAGGGCATCAAGGCCGAGGTCGTCGTCCAGCCGCGCAAGGTGAGGCCGGAGCGCGGCACGTACGAGAAGGTCAAGCCCCTGGCGGCCACCACCGGTGAACCCCAGGCCGGCATCCTGAGCACCGACTACCCGCCGGCGCACTGGGTCCCCGCCAACGGCAACAACTACTCGCCCGGCCGCTCCAGCCCCATCCGCAAGATCGTCATCCACGTCACCCAGGGCTCGTACGCCGGCACGATCAGCTGGTTCCAGAACCCGTCCGCGCAGGTCAGCGCCCACTACGTGATCCGCTCGTCCGACGGCGACGTCACGCAGATGGTCCGCGACACCGACACCGCCTACCACGCACGGTCCTCGAACGCCGAGGCCCTGGGCATCGAGCACGAGGGCTTCGTGGACAACCCGTCGTGGTTCACCGACGCCATGTACCGCTCCTCGGCCGCCCTGACCCGCTACCTGGCCGACAAGTGGGGCATCCCGCGCACCCGCGCGAACATCGTCGGCCACAATGAGCTCCCCGGCAACGACCACACCGACCCCGGCCCGCACTGGAACTGGGACTACTACATGTCCCTCGTGAACGGTGGCGGCGGCTCGCTCCTGGGCGGCTCTCCGGCGGACTTCGACGGTGACGGCAAGGACGACATCGTCACCTTCACGCACGGCGCGAACGCCGACGTCTACGTGGCGAAGTCGACCGGCAACGCCTTCGACGGCACGTCGGTCAAGTGGCACGACTACTTCGCGTTGAGCGGCGAGGTCCCGCTGACCGGCGACTTCACCGGCGACGGCAAGGACGACATCGTCACCTTCACCCAGGGGGCGAACGCCGACGTTTACGTGGCGCCGTCCACCGGGAACAGCTTCGGGGCGGCGACCAAGTGGCACGACTTCTTCGCGCCGAGCGGTGAAGTGCCGGCGGTCGGCGATTTCGACGGTGACGGCAAGGACGACATCGTCACGTTCACCCGTGGCACGGCCAACGACGTGTACGTGGCCTTGTCCAACGACCATGGATTCGGCGCCGGCGTCAAATGGCATGACTGGTTCGCCTTGAACGGCGAGTTCCCGGCGGTGGGTGATGTCAACGGTGACGGCAAGGACGACATCCTCGTCTTCACTCAGGGTTCGACGGATGACGTGTACGTGGCGACGTCCACCGGGACGGGTTTCAACGCCGCGGTGAAGATGCACGACAATTTCGCGCTCGCCGGTGAGCAGCCCCGGATTGCGGATGTGAACGGTGACGGCAAGGACGACATCGTCACGTTCACGAACAACAATCTCGGTGATGTGTGGGTGGCGATTTCGGATGGTCAGGGTTTCGGTCCGGGCGTGAAGTGGAACGACTGGTTCGCTCCGAACGGCGAGTTCCCGTACACCGGTGATTTCGACGGCGATGGCAAGGACGACATCGTCACCTTCACCAAGGGCGCCACGAACGACGTGTTCGTGGGGTTGTCGAACGGCACGTCGGCCTTCGGCGCCGGGGTCAAGTGGCACGACTTCTTCGGCCTCAACGGCGAGACCACCCTGTGAAAGGCACGCGGATGATGCGAAAGCTGCTCGCCGCGCTGGCGACGAGCCTGCTTCTCGTGGCCGCCCCCGTCGCCGTGACAGCGCAGCCCGCTGTCGCGGCGGCGGGGGCCGACAAAGGGCCGATCGGCTGGGACGTCTTCCGGCGCCTCGACCGGCTCCCGTACCTGAGCCCCGGCACCCAGACCCGGCAGTTCTCCAGCTTCGACCGGGCCGGCGCCAACTTCCAGGACGGGTTCGGCGGCGTGTACTCCTGCCTGCGCACCTCGGGAAGCCAGTGCGTGATCGCCGAGGACACGGGCGCCGGCGAGATCTCCTCGATCTGGTTCACCAGGGACGGCGGCGACGTGTCGGCCACCGGCACGATCACCATCGAGCTCGACGGCGCCGTGGTCGTCAGCGCGCCGCTGCAGAGCCTGGTCAACGGGCAGGTCGGCGGGCCGTTCGTCTTCCCGCTGGTGGCCAACGCCGACCAGAGCTCGGGCGGCGTCTACATCAAGGTGCCGATGCCGTACCGCCAGTCCATGCGGGTGTACACGCAGCACAACCCACTCTTCTACCACGTCACCTACCGCCACTTCCCAGACGCGGAAGGGGTGCGGCGGTTCGACCCCGCAGAGAACGCCTCCGACGTCGTCAACCTGCTGAAGGCGTCCGGCACCCGCGACCCCAAGCCGGCCCGGCCCGGCGCGCAGACCGTCACCCAGAAGGCGAGCCTGACGGCGGGGCAGCAGCGCGAGTTCGCCCGGGTGACCGGCTCCGGCGCGATCTCCGCGCTGCGGGTGCGGGTCCCGGACGCGTCGGCCACCGACGACACCCTGGCCGGGCTGCGGCTGCGGCTCGACTTCGACGGCCGGACCACCGCCGACTCTCCGGTCGGCGAGTTCTTCGGCGCCGGTCTGGGCGAGTACCCGGTCAAGTCGCTGCTGTTCGCCGTGGACACCGCGGGCGGCGGCTGGTACACGACGTGGTGGCCGATGCCGTACCGGTCCGAGGCCAGGGTGAGCCTGGTCAACGGTACCGGGCGCACGCTGGACGACCTGGAGGTGCAGGTCACCTCCGCGGCCGACGCCTCCTGGGCGGACGCGCTCGCGCCCGGCGGCCAGGCCGGCTACTTCACCACCGAGTCGCGGCGCGGCCCGGCCGTCCGTGACTCCGACTGGCTGTTCTCCGACCGCACGGGACGGGGCAAGTTCGTCGGCGTCTCGCACACCATGAACGGGCTCATCTCCGAAGGTCTCACGCGGGAGTACCTGGAGGGCGACGAGCGCGCATACGTGGACGGCGCGCTGACGCCGCAGCTCCACGGCTCCGGGACCGAGGACTTCTACGAGTCCGGCTGGTACTTCAACCGCGGCGAGTTCAACGATCCGCTGGCCGGCAACCCGGCGCACGAGAAGGCCGGCGGCGGCTGCCCGTACGAATGCGACACCGCGTACCGGCTCATGCTCTCCGACGGCGTGGAGTTCTCCTCCGCGCTCAGGTTCGGCATCGAGCACGGCCCGCAGAACGACAAGCCCGCCACGTACGGCTCCACCGCGTTCCTCTACGCGCAGCCCACCTTCGGCACGCACCGCATGAGCGTCCTCGACGTCGGCGACGCGGCCGGCAGGGCCGGGTACGACTACCGGGAGAGCGGCGCCGCCACCCAGGCCACGCTCGCCTCGGTGTACGAGGGGGACGAGGACCACCAGACCGTGCGCGGGGTGACGCGGTCCACGTCGAGCCCCGTGTCGTTCCAGCTCGGCGTGGACGCCGGCAACGCGGGCGTGCTGCTGCGGCGCACCTCCGACCAGGCTGCCGCCGGCCAGGCGGCCCGGGTCCTGGTGGACGGGGTGGACGTCGGCGAGTGGCGGCAGCCGCTCGGCAACGGCACCCAGCGCTGGCTGGCGGACACGTTCGCGCTGCCGGTGAGCGCCACCGCGGGCAAGTCCTCCATCAGGGTCGAGCTGCGGCCCACGGCCGGCGCGCCCCCGTGGACCGCGGCCCGGTACGCCGCCGACAGCCTCGTCCCCGCGCAGCACGCCGACGACCGGGCGCCCGCGGCGAGCGAGGGGCCGTCCCTGGTCGGCGGCGACAGGCACGCGCTGCACCTGACGTGGCGCGAGCCGGACGACGACCTCGGCATCCGCGAATACCGCGTGTACGGCTCCACCTCGCCGTCCGCGCAGAACACGCTGCTCGGCACCACCCGCGCGCCCGGCTTCACCCACGGCCCGCTGGCCGCCGGCGCGACCTGGTACTACCGGGTGGAGGCGGTGGACCTGTCAGGCCGCACGGCCTCCGCCGGGCCGGTCGTCTCCGGCCGCACCGGCACGCCCACCCGCACCGATCTCGACAAGGACGGGCGGGACGACGTGCTGACCTTCACCCGGGGGAGCACCGGCGACGTGTACGCCTCGCTCTCCGACGGGACGAGGTTCGTGCAGGACGGGTGGAAGTGGCACGACTCGTTCGCCGTCGGCCAGGAGATCGCCCTGACGGGTGACTTCGACGGCGACGGCCGCGACGACGCGGCGACGTTCACCCGGGGGAGCGCCGCCGACGTCTTCGTGTCGCTGTCGGACGGCACGAAACTCGTGCAGAACGGCTGGAAGTGGCACGACTACTTCGCCGCCGGCACGGAGATCCCCGCCGTGGGCGACTTCGACGGCGACGGCAGCGACGACATCGCGACCTTCACCCGGGGCGACTCGGGTGACGTCTGGGTGGCCCTGTCGACCGGGTCCGGGTTCGGGGCGTCGCGCAAGTGGCACGACCGCTTCGTGATCGGCGACGAACTCCCGGCCGTGGGCGACTTCGACGGCGACGGCCGGGACGACGTCGCGGCCTTCACCCGGGGCACGTCCGCCGACGTGTTCGTGGCGCTGTCCAGCGGCAGCGTCTTCCGGCACGACGGGTGGCGCTGGCACGGCAACTTCGCCGTCGGCTCCGAGACGCCCGCCGTCGGCGACTTCAACGGCGACGGGCGCGACGACATCGCGACCTTCACCGGCGGTGCGACGGCCGACGTCTTCGTGTCGCTGTCCGACGGCGGGAGGTTCGTGGAGAACGCCTGGAAGTGGCACGACAACTTCGCGGGCGGCGACCAGGTCCCGGGCGTCGGCGACGTCAACGGCGACGGCAGGGCCGACGTGATCGCCTTCACGCGGGGCGACGCCGCGGACGTGTTCGTGGCCACCTCGGAGACCGGCCGTTTCCAGCCGACGCCGATCAAGTGGCACGACCACTTCGCCGCCGGCACGGAGTGGCCGCAACCGAGCCAGATCCGCTGACCTGCCTCACGGCACCCGAGCCCGCTCCCGTCCCTCCGGGAGCAGGCTCATCGAGCTGCTTTCGGTGAGTGCTCGCAGGCGCTGGAGCCCGTGGTGTGATGGCGAGCCCGGGGCGGCGGTGTAGAGGACGATGCGATGTTCCCCGCCGGGCAGGGGCAGGACGTCGCAATCGAGCTCCATCACGCCCACCACCGGGTGCATGGCCCGCTTCGTCACGGTCCGCTGCACTTCGATGTCCTGCGCCGCCCACAGCTCGGCGAACAGCGGGCTGGCCGCCGTCAGCTCGTCCACGATCTCCCGTACGTCTGGATCGTCCGGGTAGCGGCCGCTGGCCCGCAGATCGGCGACGGCCTGGCGGGCATGGTCGGCGTGATCGCTCAGCAGGGCGGGAGCGCCGCCGAACAGCCAGCGCAGCGTGTTGCGCCGGCGGGGCGGTCTGGCCGCCGGGTCGCCGATGAGCGCGACCAGCATCCGGTTCCAGGCGAGCAGGTCCCAGCAGACGTTGACGATCACGGCGGGGAACTCCTCGAAGCGATCCAGCAGGCGCCGCGCGTACTCGGGAACCTCCGGCGCGGAGCCGGTCCGGACCGGGGCCTGGCCGCCCATCCGCAGCAGGTAGTCGTGCTCGTCGCCGGTCAGCCGCAGCGTGCGGCTCAGCGCGGCGAGCACCTGCGCGGACGGCTGCGGCCCGCGGCCCTGCTCCAGCCGGATGTAGTAGTCGACCGAGATCCCGGCCAGCAGCGCGACCTCCTCGCGGCGCAGGCCCGGCGTCTGGCGCCGGCGGCCGGGCGCCAGCCCCGCCTCTTCCGGCCTGACCCGCTCGCGCCTGCTCCGCAGAAAACTGCCCAGCTCGTCCTTGTTCATCGTCTTCCATCATGGCCTGGTATCACGAGTCCCAGGCCCACGGGGGCCTACCCGACGTCCCGGCCGCGCGGCCAACCTGGTGGCATGACGATTCTGGTGACCGGGGCGCGCGGGCACGTCGCGCGCGGCCTCGTACAGCGACTTCTCGCCGCGGGACAGCCCGTCCGCGCGGCCGGCCGGAACCCGGGCGCGGCCCGCCTGCCCGCCGGGGTGAAAACGGTGCTCTGCGACCTCGCCGACCCGGACACGTTCGACGCCGCGCTCGCCGGCGTCACCAAGGTCTTCCTGTACGCCGAGCGACGCGGCCTGGACGACTTCGTCACCCGCGCCGCGACCGCCGGGGTGGAGCACATCGTCCTGCTGTCCGCGCTGCTCGCCGACCCCGCCTCGACGGACGCGATCGGCCGCATGCACGGCGACGCCGAGCAGGCCGTGGCCCGCTCGGGAATCGCCTGGACGTTCCTGCGCCCGGGCGCCTTCGCCACCAACACGCTCCAGTGGGCGCCGTCGGTCCGGGCCGAGGGGGTGGTGCGGGACCCGTTCCCGGACTCGCGCTCGGCCCCCGTGCACGAGGCGGACATCGCGGCGGTCGCCGCCCTCGCCCTGACCGAGCCGGGACACGAAGGTGCGACCTACCCGCTGACCGGGCCGGAGCTGGTCAGCCGCAGCCGTCAGGCCGAGCTGATCGGGGAGGCCATCGGCCGTCCGGTCCGCTTCGTCGTCCAGGATCTGGAGGAGTACCGCGCGGAGCTGAGCGCCTGGACGACGCCCCAGGTCGCCGACGTGGTGATCAAGGAGTCGGCCGCCGCCGTCGACCGGCCCCTGCCCCCCACGGACACGGTCGAGAAGGTCACCGGCCGGCCCGCCCGCACGTACGGCGAGTGGGCCCGCGACCACGCCGAGGACTTCCGCGACGAGCCCTCGTGATCGTGGCTTTCAGGAGCCCTTGACCAGCGCGAACGCGCCACGGGTCAGCCCCAGCTGCTCCGAGAACGCCCGCGCCTGGTCGAACGGGGTCTTCGGATCGATCGCCAGGGTCGTCACCACGAACGACCTCCCGTCCGCCGTCCTGGCGAGATATCCCAGGTCGCTCACCCCGGGCTCCGACCCGCCCTTGAACCAGACCGACGGCCACTGGGCCCTGTCCAGCGCGAGCCCCGCGTCGTCGATCGACAGGGCCTCGCCGACGTGCTTGTCGGGCAGCTTCGACAGCCGGGCGAAGGCCTGGCACACCTGGGCGGGGGAGGCGTACCACTCGATCGTGTCCAGCCCGCGCGGCGCGGTCCACCCGGTGACGCGGGACAGCGGGACCTTGGCGACCACCTTGTCCAGGTAGGCCCGCTTCCCGGCCGTTCCCAGCGAGAGGTACTTCTTGGCGTGCCGCGGGTAGCCGGCGCCCTTGAGCACGAACATCTCCCGCGTGGTGAGCCAGGGCGTGTCGCGCCGGTCGCGGGCGCCCCAGGCCCGCGCGGTACGCTCGACGTTCTTGCGGCCGGCCCGGTGGATGAGCAGGTCGGCGGCGGTGTTGTCGCTGATGGAGATCATCAGCTTGGCGGCCTCCAGCACCGACACCTCGCTGTTGTCCGGGCGGTTCTGCAGCTCGCCCGACCCCAGGCTCTTCAGCTCCGGCGTGATCGTGAGCCGGGTGTCCCACCCGAACGCCCCGCTCGCGATGCGTTCGGCCACGGCCCCCAGCACGTAGAGCTTGAACATGGAGCCGAGCGGGCGCGCCGTGCCGGGGGCGACGGAGTGCACGGGGCGGCAGGCCCCGTCCTTGGCCACCTCGGCGGCGATGAAGCCGGCCTGCGGCGCGAGCCTGCTCAGCCGCTGGTCCAGCTCCGCCCAGTCCTTGGGCGCGGGGGAGACCTGCGGGCGGAACAGCAGCCCGCTGATGAGGCCGGCGCCGTCCGTCGTGAGCGACAGGTCGAACAGGACGCCGGCCGCCTCGACCGTGGCGACGAGCAGGGCGCTCTCCGACCTGGTGAGCTCCTGGAACCGCATGCCCTTGAAGCCGGTCAGGGTCTGGTTCAGCCGGTCGGCGGGGACGCTCTGGAGGAACTCGGCGGCGAAGTGCTGCCTCAGCTCGCTCTCCGGGATCGGCGGGCGCGTGGCGGCGTCGAGCAGCCAGCGCAACTGCCGGCCCGCGGGCGTGTCGGGGATCTCGGGCGCGGCGACGGCGGCGGCCTGCACGGGCGCGGTCTGGCCCACGCAGACCGCCGTCATCGTGGCCGCGACGGCTGCCGCCGTCAGAATGCGGACGGGCTTGTTGTTTCTCATGGTGCTCAGGCAATCGCGGCGGGGTCATGGCGGGCCACCATGGGAGCCACCGTTCTGGCCGGTGGGGATGGCCGTACGAAATATGCGGATAACCTCATAGCCCTCTCGCCGATCACTCACGACGATGGAGGCTTATGGGTTCGAGGCTGGTGGCCGGGGTACTGGCGACGGGCGCGGCCGCCGGCATCGTGGCCAACGTGATCATCACGAGCCGCATCACGGCGAGCCGCGGCGTCCCCCTCCCGGTGACCGAATGGGTGTACATGGTGGTGGCGCTGCTCATGCCCGCGCTGGGCTGGTTGCTGGCCATCCGGCGTCCCGAGCTGCGGTATGGCTGGCTGCTCCTGCTCTGCGCACTCTTCCTGGGGGTCGGTCTGACCGGCACGGGGTTGGCGATCATGGGCACGGTGCCGCTCTGGCTGACCGCCCCGCTCTCCTCCGTCCTCGCTGTCTTCTACGGCCTGAACTGGATCTTCGTCCCGCTGCTCTTCCCCGAAGGACGGCTGCCGTCGCGCCGCTGGCGCGCGTTCGCGTGGATCTCCGGCATCGCGATCGCCCTGCACGCCGTGGGGAACACGCTGAGCGGCGGCGCCGCGCGCGAGCCGACGCGGGTCCTGGAGTCGACGCTCACCCTGGTCGGGCTCTTGATGTCGGCCGCCGGCCAGCTCATCACGTGGATCATGGCGGCGATCGCGTTCTGCGGGCTCGTGCTCCGCCGGCGGCGCAGCGCGCGGGTCGAGCGCCGGCAGTACACCTGGATGGTCGGGGGCGTGGCCGTGAGCCTGCTGGGCGGCGTCGTCCAGATGGTGTTCCTCGCGAGGCTGCCGATGCTCGCGCTGTTCGGGACGATGGCCATGACGGGGGCGCTGCCCGTCGCGATCGGGGTCACCGTGGTCCGCCACCGGCTGCTCGACATCGGGATCGGCATCCGGGGCTCCCGCCTGCACCTGATCTTCGACGTCCGGCCGACGGTGGACGAGGTGCTGTCCGACCTCGGCACCGCGCTGGAGGACGCGCCCGAGCCCGCGGAGCAGCTCGGCCGGGTGGCCGCGGCCGTGCGCACCGCGTTGGAGGCCACCTGGGCGGCCGTGACGCTGGCGGACGGCACCCGCGTGGTCGCCGGCCGGCAGGAGGGCCCGGCGACGCTGACGGTGCCGGTGCACGGAGGGCTCGGCCGGATCGAGTGCGGCCCCCGAGGCGTGGGCGGGCTGACGCGCGTGGACCGGCGGCTCCTGGAGGCGCTGGCCGTGCCGGCCGGGCTGGCCATCCAGAGCGCCGGCCTGGCCACCCGCCTGGTCAACGCCCAGGAGGCGGAACGCCGGCGCATCGAACGCAACATCCACGACGGCGTACAGCAGCAGCTCGTTGCCCTGATCGCCGGTCTGGAGCTGGCCCGCTCCACCGGCGCGAGCCCCGAGATGCTCACCCACCTGCGCGAACAGGCCCGCCAGACGCTCGCCGACCTGCGCGAGCTGGCGGCCGGCATCCACCCGTCGGCCCTCAGCCAGGGCGGCCTGGTGGAGGCGGTGGAGGAACGCTGCTCCCGCCTGCCCGTGCACACGACGGTGACCTCGGACCCCGGGCTGCGAACCAGGCGGTTCAAGGACGAGGTCGAGGGCGCGATGTACTTCACCGTCAACGAGGCCCTCGCCAACGCGCTCAAACACGCGGGTGCCGCCACCATAGAGGTGGGCCTGTCGCACGCGGGCGGCCGCCTGCGCGCCACGGTCGCCGACGACGGCAAGGGCTTCGACCCGGGGGCCACCGCCCGCAGGGGGCTGGCCACGCTGTCCGACCGGCTGGACGCGCTCGGCGGCGGGCTCGACCTCGACAGCTCGCCGGGAAAGGGGACACGGGTGAAGGCGTGGGTGCCGGTCGATGGGTGAGCGGATCCGTACGGTGGTCGCCGACGACCACTACCTCGTACGCGAAGGAACCCGCCAATTGCTCGACATGTCGGGCGAGATCACGGTCGTCGGCGCGGTCGGCAACGCCGACGAACTCCTCGACGCCGTCCGCCGCCTCGGCCCCGACGTCGTGGTCACCGACATCCGGATGCCGGGCGGCGACTGGCGGCCCGGCTTCGAGGGCATCGACGCCGCCCACCGCATCAGGACCGCGCATCCAGGGGTGGGGGTCGTGGTGCTGTCGCAGTTCGCGGACGCGTTGTTCGCGTTCGAGCTGTTCAAGCACGGCACCGAAGGCTACGCCTACCTGCTCAAGGACCGGGTCGGGGACCTGGACGAGCTGCTGGGGGCCATCAGGGCGGTGGCCTGCGGCGGCTCCGTCATCGACCCGAAGGTCGTGGAGGGCCTGCTGGCCAGGCGCGACGTCCGCGGACAGCAGGAGGCGCTGACCGGCCGCGAACGCGACGTGCTCCGGGAGATGGCACGCGGCCGCTCCAACTCGGCCATCGCCAGGGCGCTTCATCTGTCGATCTCGTCGGTGGAGAAGAACGTCAACGCCATTTTCACGAAACTGGGGCTGGAGAACAGCGGGGACGTGCACCGGAGGGTCGCGGCGGTCCTCGCCTACCTCGGCCCCGATCGATAGGACGCCACACGCCCGACCGCTGACTACCATGGGTAGCCATGGAGTTGACGGAGCGATTCGAGTGGCGTGGGAGGCAGATCGCCTGGGGGCGCGCGGGCGCCGGTCCGGCGGTGGTGTTCTGTCATGGCACGCCGTTCTCGTCGGCGTTGTGGCAGCCGTTCGCGGAGGCCCTGAGCCGCGACTTCACCGTCTACCTGTGGGACATGCCCGGATACGGCCGTTCGTCCAAGCATGCCGAGCATCCCGTGGACTTCGGCGCGCAGGCCGATGCGTTCGCGGCGCTGCTCGCGCACTGGGGGCTGGAGCGGCCGCACGTGGTCGCCCACGACTTCGGCGGTGCGGTGTCGCTGCGCACGCACCTGACCCTGGGCGTCGGCTACGCCTCGCTCATGCTCGTCGACGTCGTGGCCATCCCGCCCAGCGGCTCACCCTTCTTCAGGTTCGTGCAGGACCATCCTGACGTCCTGGGACAGCTACCGGCGTACATCCACACCGCCATCGTGCGCGCCTACATTCAGGGCGCGAGCCACCGCGGCCTGCGCGACGACGATCTCGACGCCCTCGTGCGGCCGTGGACGGGGGAGGACGGCCAGCCGGCCTTCTACCGGCAGATCGCCCACTATGACGAGCGCTTCCTCGAAGAGAACGAGGAACAGCTGGGCCGCATCAGCATCCCCGTACGGATCCTGTGGGGCTCCTGCGACGCGTGGATCCCCACCGAGATCGGCCGGCGGCTGCAGGGCCTGATTCCCGCCGCGGAGCTCTCGCTGATCCCCGCCGCCGGTCACCTGGTCCACCACGACGCGCCCGTCCCGCTCATGGACGAGATCCGCGCCTGGCTCACCCGGCATGAATCTACAACGTAAAGGCGCCGGGGTCGGAAGCCACGGCCACGCCGGTCTCTCAAGGTGACCGCGGCCTGCCGGTCAGGCCGATCCAGCGAGCAGGGAAGTCGCGGCGAGCTCCTGCCGGTGCTGACGCGCCTGTTTGGGCATGTTCCAGCCGAGTACGGCGGTGGCCCGGCCGTCGTGGCGGTAGACGGCGACGAAGCGGCGTTCGGCCACCGAGCCTTCCGCGATGGACACCTCGGCGTCGGGTGACGGCATCCCGTGTACGTGGATCTTGGCGTCGAACTGGTCGGTCCAGAAGTAGGGGATCGGGGTGTAGGGGCGGTCGTCGCCGAGGAGATTGCCGGCGACGGCGATCGCCTGTTCGGTGGCGTTGGTCCGGTTCTCCAGCCGGAGCGACCTGCCCAGGGTCTCGTGGTGCCAGCGGGCCACGTCGCCGACCGCGTAGACGCCTTCCGCGGCGCGGCAGCGGGAGTCGCACACCAGCCCGTTGTCCAGGTCGAGCCCGCTGCCGGCGAGCCATTCCGTGGCCGGGGCGGCGCCGAAGGCGACCACGACGACGTCGGCCGGCAGCACGTCGCCGGTCTCCAGGCGTACCCCGGTGACGTGGCCGTGCCGTTCGGTCAGGCCGCTGACGGCGGCGCCGAGCCGCAGCTCGACCCCGTGCTCGGTGTGCAGGTCGGCGAGCAGCCCGGCGGCCGGTTGGCCGAGCTGGCAGGCCAGCGGCGCCGGTTGAGGGCCTGCCAGGGTGACGTTCACGCCCATGCCGCACGCGGTGGCGGCGATCTCGGCGCCGAGCACGCCGTCCCCGACGACCACCACGCGCGTGCAGGACAGCAGGTCGGCCCGCAGGGCCAGCGCGTCGTCGAGGGTGCGCAGCACGTGGACGCCGGCCGGCCCGGCCTGGCCCGGCAGTGTGCGGGGGCGCAGTCCGGTGGCGACCACCACCGCGTCCGCGCTCAGAACGCGTCCCGATGCCGTGCGCACGGTACGGGAGGAGACGTCCAGCCCGGTCGCCGGGTCGCCGAGCACGAACTCCGCGTTCAGCGCGGACAGCGCGGCCGGGGGCCGCAGCCGGGCTCGCTCGGGTTTCCAGCTGCCGGACAGGATCTGCTTGGACAGCGGCGGCCGGTCGTAGGGCAGGTGGGGTTCGGCTCCCAGCACGGTCACCCGGCCTTCGTATCCCTTGCGGCGCAGGGCTTCCACGGTG
Source organism: Nonomuraea sp. NPDC004186 (assembly GCF_053603495.1). Lineage (NCBI taxonomy): Bacteria > Bacillati > Actinomycetota > Actinomycetes > Streptosporangiales > Streptosporangiaceae > Nonomuraea > Nonomuraea sp. NPDC004186. The sequence goes on from NZ_JBSGFQ010000008.1 coordinate 64,044, forward strand.
GCCAGGCCGGCGGCGGAGGCGCCGGCCACGAGCACGTGGTCGGGGGTGCTCATGCGTCCTCGCTCACGAAGATCGCAGCTCCGGGGCAGACGTCGGCGGCCTCGCGGACGACGGCGTGGAGCTCCGCGGGCGGCCGCTCGTTGAGCAGGATCACGATCCCGTCGTCGTCTCGCTGGTCGAACACGTCCGGCGCGACGAGCACGCACGTGCCGGCGCCGCAGCACTTGTCCTGGTCAATGGTGACTTTCATGGTTTCGTCTTCCTTTAGGGGGATGGGTCAGGCGGCCTTTGAGTTGGGTCATCGGTGGCGCCAGGACGGCGCTGGAGGAGCCTTCGCCGCGAAATGGGTAAGTCAGTCGCTTGATTTAATTAAATCATATGATTGAGTTGGGTGGATGCGAGGTTTCCTACGATGCGGTGAAGGCCACAGGGAGGAGAGGGTGATGGCGGGCGGGACTGCGCGGCCCGAGCGGGGGAGCGCGACGCGGGAGGTGATCCTGGCCACCGCGGAGCGGCTGTTCGCCGAGCACGGGGTGCACGCGGTGTCCAACCGCCAGATCAGCGAGGCCGCGGGTCAGGGCAACAGCGCCGCGGTGGGCTACCACTTCGGCACGAAGGCCGACCTGGTACGCGCCATCGCGCGCAGGCACGCCGACGAGATGGAGCAACTGCGGGTGTGGATGGTCGCCGACGTCGCCGGCTCGACGGACGTGCGCGACTGGGTGGCCTGTCTGGTGCGCCCGTTCACCCGGCATCTGGAAGCGCAGGGCAGTCCCACCTGGTACGCCCGGTTCCGCGCGCAGGTGATGGCCGATCCGGCGCTCTACCAGATCACGGTCGAGGAATCGCTGCCGTCGCCCTCGCTGCGGCTGCTCGTGGACGGCCTGAACCGGTGTCTGAGCGACCTGCCGGCCACCGTGCAGAAGGAGCGCTGGGCCATGGCGCGTCACGTGATCGTGCACATGTGCGTCGAACGGGAACGCGCCCTCGCCGAGGGCGCCACCACCCTCCAGCCCAGCTGGGACGACCTCGCCTCCGGTCTGATCGACGCGATAGTCGGCCTGTGGCAGGCCCCGGTGACGCCTCGCCCGTAAGCCCGGGGCCTCCCATCGGCCTGTGTGAATCACGTGATTGGCTAGATTAAATCATTTGATTCACTATGTGGCACGGACAGGCCGCCGAGCAATGGAAAGGACCGACTCCTATGACGGCCGAAGGCCTGGCCGAGGTGCCGGAGTTCCCGATGGCGCGGGAGGCCCGCTGCCCGTTCGACCCGGCCCCGGGCCTGTACGCCCAGCGCGAGCAGGGCCCGCTGACCAGGGTCCGGCTGGTCTGCGGCACCCTCTACCGGCGCATCCCGACCTTGAAACCGGCCACCGAGCTGGACCGGGTGCCGTTCAAGCACAACGGGCTGGTCTACGGCGTCTTCGAACTCCCCATCACCTGGTGACCCGGCAACGGTAGGAGCTTCAAGCCGCCGGTGCCGGTCACGGAGACCCGTGCCCGCGCCTATCCGGTGAACGAATCGGCATGAGCGCTATGTGGATAGTGGGACCTCGTGCAACGCTCATAGGCTCGCATGGCCAGAAGGCATCGGCATCTCCGGCCCTGCGAAAGGAAACTGAACGTGAATCGTGTCCTGCTTGTCTTGGCCGCGACACTTGCCATGGGGGTGGGAGGCGTCATGGTCGCCGCATCGCCGGCCGTGGCCGCGGGTAACGGCGCTGTCCCGAGTACGGTCATGGGTGACGGGAGCGACAGCGTCCGCATCACGGGAGAAACCCCCACTCCATGAATTCAGGCGGCATCGCGCGCATTTCTCCGGGGTAAGCGCGGGAGTCGCGTACTTTCTTGATGAAATCAGCGCGCCGGTGCGCACGGCGGCTGCTCGACCCCAGGCAGAGGGGCCGGCGGCATGAGCCCGTTCCCCGGGAATGGCGGTGAACCGCAAACAACGGTCCACCGCCTTTTTCATATAAGTATTCCGTTGCTGGAAGGAACAGTTCGATGATCAACCCGTTCCGCATCGACATCCCGCAGGACGAGCTGGATGACTTACGAGACCGGCTCGCCCGTACCCGCTGGAGCGGCGAGATCGGCGGCCAAGGCTGGAGCCGCGGCGTCCCGACCGGGTACCTGCAGCAGCTCGCCGCCTACTGGGCCGACGGCTACGACTGGCGCAAGCACGAGGCCAGGCTGAACGACCTGCCCCAGTTCACCACCGACATCGACGGGCAGACCATCCATTTCGCGCACATTCGCTCTCCCGAGGCCGACGCCACCCCGCTGATGCTCGTCCACGGCTGGCCCGGCTCGATCGCCGAGCTCCTGGACGTCGTCGGCCCCCTGACCGACCCGCGCTCCTACGGCGGCGACCCTGCCGACGCCTTCCACCTGGTGATCCCCTCTCTGCCCGGGTTCGGCTTCTCCGTTCCGCTGCGCGAGGCGGGCTGGACGCACGGCCGCATCGCCGGCGCTTTCACCGAGCTGATGAACCGGCTCGGCTACTCCCGCTACGGCGTGCAGGGCGGCGACGTCGGCGCCTTCGTCGCCCCGGAAATGGGCCGCCAAGATGCCGAGCGCGTCCTCGGCGTGCACGTCAACGCCCTGGTCACCTTCCCGATCGGGGCCGACGGTGAGATGGACGGCCTGACCACGTCCGAACTGGAGCGGCTGGCGCGCCTGGAGCACTGGCAGCAGGAGCAGAGCGGCTACGACAAGATCCAAGGCACCCGTCCGCAGACCCTGGGGCACGGCCTGAACGACTCCCCGGCCGGCCAGCTCGCCTGGATCGCCGAGAAGTTCAAGGAATGGACCGACAGCGCCGCGGACCTGCCCGAAGACGCCGTCGGCCGCGACGCCCTCCTCACCGACGTCAGCATCTACTGGTTCACGCAGACCGGCGCCTCTTCGGCCCACCTCTACTACGAGGCCCACCACGACCCCTCGGCCTGGGCGCCGCGCGACCCCGGGACCGTGCCCACCGGCGTGGCGGTCTCCCTCACCCAGGACGTGGCCATCCGTCGTTTCGCAGAACGCGATCACACCATCGTGCATTGGACCGAATTCGAGCGCGGCGGACACTTCCTGGCCCTGGAGCAGCCCGGCCCGTTCGTCGCCGACGTGCGCGAGTTCTTCCGCTCCCTGCGCTGACCGTTCACACCGCCGCCACACTCCGATGGCGGCGGTCCGAGGCCGACCTTGACCGGTGCCGGCCGGCACGCTGTTGCCGACCGGCCCGCAGTGCATCCACCGCCATTCGGCCTCCGGCCGTCCACGCGCCTCGCTCGGCGGTCCACCGGACCCTGCGACTCGCGTGCCACCGCGGTCTCTAGCGCGTCGAGACGCAGCTCATCGGCCATGAGCCTGAGCAGGTTGACGGTGCCGCGGCACGATCCGGAAGCATGGTCCCTAATTTTTTTGTCGCGCTAACCTACCGAGTACTCGGTAAGTTAGGTATGGTCCCGTTACATTCCGCGAGGTGCTCGTCGCGCCTGGGGAACGGACGAGAACGCGAGGAACGATCGCCATGCCTGCTGGACGTTCTGGGCCGCGACGCGGTGTCGGAATACCTGCTCGACCGCCGCAGACGCATACCTATTTCCGGACGCTCCGGGACGAGGCCGGGTACCACGTGGCGGGCGTCGGGAAGTTCGACCTGCACAAGGCGACGTTCGACTGGAATCTCGACGGCTCGCGGTGCCTGCGCGAGTGGGGTCTGGACGGTGGCATCGACAACGAGGGTAAGTTCGACTCGCTCTGGTCGGGGCGTACCGGACCCAAAGGGCCGTACATGAACCATCTGTACGGACGCGGGGTCGCGGACCTGCACCTGCGGGACTTCGAACGCAGACGGCACGAGCCCTACTTCGACGTCGAGCCCAGCCCGCTGCCGGAGGACGCCTACCTGGACAACTGGATCGCGCGCAACGCCCGCGACGTCCTGTCGAGCTGCCCTCAGGGGCGGCCCTGGCACGTGGTGGTGAACTTCGCCGGCCCGCACGATCCGATGGACGTGCCGCCAGGGCTGATCGACAGGTGGCGGGACGTCGAGTTCCCGGTTCCGGCCGGTGAGGATCCGGCCGACCCCCGCCACCAGGAGGTGCGGCGCCGCTACGCGGCCATGATCGAGAACATCGACGGCCACGTCGGCGGGCTGCTCGACCTGATCGCGGAACGGGGCGAACTGGAGAACACGGTGGTCGTCTACACCAGCGACCATGGCGAGATGCTCGGTGACCAGGGTATCTGGGGCAAGCAGGTCGCCCTGGACCCGAGCATCCGCATCCCGATGATCATCGCCGGACCGGTCGTGAGGCACCCTGGCCTCACCAGCGACGCCCTGGTCTCGCTGGAGGACCTGGCCGCGACCTTCCTCGACGTCGCGGGGCCGGCACCCGCGCGGTGGATGACCGCGCGGTCGCTGCTGCCCGTCGTGCGAGGGGAGACGCCCGAGCACCGCGACCATGTCGTGTCCGGGCTCGACCGGTCCGCCCGCGAGATCGAGCTCGCCCAGCGTCACTACGGGGACAACCGGTGGGTGGCCCTGCGCCGCTGGCGTGCCGTCTCCACCAGGACGCGCAAGCTCGTGGTGAGCGCCGACCTGCCCGCGCCGGCCCTGTTCGACCTGGAGTCCGATCCGTACGAGACCACGGACCTGGCCGGTTCGGAACCGGCGACGGTGCGCGAGCTGCTGGCCTGCCTCGACGATGACCTCGTGGCCACGCTGCTCGGAACGCGCACACCATCGCATCGAAGACCCTGCCGGCAGGGGAGTTCGAGGCGCCGGCTGGCCGAGGGGGAGGACCGGATGGAGGTGTTCCTCCGCACCCTCGAGGACAACGAGCGCAACCCTGTGCTCGTCCAGCTGTTCGCCCTGCTGTCGGCGGAGGGGCTGAGCCTTGAGCACCCGTCCCACGAATGGTGGGTCGAGCGGTACCGGGCCATCGTGATCTCCGTGCAGGGGTGGCTCACCGAGGTGATCGACGAGCGCAACCTGCCTCCGGGGCTGACCACGGAGACGGTCGCGCGATGGCTCGTCGCGCTCGCCGACGGGCTGCGCGTCCAATGGCTGCTGGACCCCGACGCGGTGAGCCGGGCGGAGGCGGTCCGCCAGTTCGCCGACCTGCTGCGCTCACTGACCCGGCCGAACACGAACCCGGCCGGCGAGACATCGGATACGTGAGCACAACCGGCACATCACACTCCTCCGACAGAAACAGAAAGGCCCGCATGCCAGCCCCCAACGTGATCGTGATCCTCGCCGACGACCTCGGCTATTCCGACCTCGGCAGCTTCGGTGGGGAGATCGACACTCCGAACCTCGACCGCCTCGCCCGCAGCGGCGTCCGGATGACGTCGTTCTACGTCACGCCGCGCTGCAGCCCTTCCCGCGCGGCCCTGCTCACCGGCCGGCACCCTCACTCGGTCGGAATCGGCGTCCTGACGCGCGACAGCAGGCCGGCCGGCTACCGGGGCTCCCTGGACCAGAGTGTCCCGACCCTCGCGCAGAGGCTGAAAGACCAGGGTTACCGGACCGCGCTGGTCGGCAAATGGCACCTGTCGTCCGACACCACGACACCCAACGACACGTGGCCCACACGCCGCGGATTCGACGAGTTCTACGGCATCCTGCCCGGGTGCAGCAGCTACTACCAGCCGCCGCTCATGTCGGGCGAATCGAGGGTGCCCGAGGCGCACGCGGATCCGGACTACTACATCACCGACGACCTCAGCGAGCACGCCCGCGACTTCGTCGCCCGCGCCTCGGCCGGTGACCCGCCGTTCTTCCTCTACCTGGCGTACACGGCTCCCCATTGGCCGTTGCACGCCCGCGAGCCCGACATCGCGAAATACCGCGAGCGGTACCGGGCCGGCTGGGACACGCTCCGCGCGGAACGCTTCCGGCGCCAGGCCGACCTCGGTGTCGCCGGCGTCGCGGAACTTCCCCCGCGGGACGAGGCGGTTCCACCGTGGGCCGACGTCGACGACCACGCCTGGCAGGTGGAGCGGATGGCCACGTACGCCGCCCAGGTCGAGGTGATGGACCGCGGCATCGGTCAGGTCCTCGACCAGCTCGAACGGTCAGGGACCCGCGAGAACACGATCGTGATGTTCCTCTCCGACAACGGCGGGTGCGCCGAGGACCTGCCGCACCGTCCCGGACAGCCGCTCTTCGGAGAGGAGATCTGCCCCCGGCACACCCGGCTCGGCGAACCGGTCGAGGTGGGCAACACCCCCCGGATCATGCCCGGTCCCGAGCAGAGCTACCTCAGCTACGGCCGAGGCTGGGCGAACCTGTCCAACACGCCGTTCCGCCTCTACAAGCGCTGGGTTCACGAGGGCGGTGTCGCCTCCCCCTTCATCGTGTCGTGGCCGAGCGCGCTGCCCGCCGACCGGGTCGAACGGCGCCCCGGTCACCTGGTCGACCTGACCTCCACCATCGTGGAGGCGGCGTACGGCCACCCGGACACGGCGGGCCACAGCCTGCTGCCCGTGTGGCGGGGCGACGACCTTCCCACCGCCGGCGAACCCCGGACGTTGTGCTGGGAACACATCGGCAATGCCGCCGTACGACGGGGGCGCTGGAAGCTCGTACGCGAGTGGGGCGGCCCCTGGGAGCTGTACGACATCGAGGCCGACCGCGGCGAGAGCGAGGATCTCGCCCCGCGGGAGCCGTCGCTCGTCGCGGAGCTCGCAGCGGTCTGGGAACAATGGGCCAAGGACAACGCGGTCATCCCCTGGTCGGACGTGCTGGCCGACCTCCGCCGCCGGGGCCGGCCCGAGACCGAGGCGCTGAGGTAGGCGCCGACGGCCTCATCGGTGTCCTTGCCGGGTGCTGGACGGAAGCCGGCCGTAGGTCTGCCTGTACAGGGCCGCGAAGCGGCCGAGATGGGTGAATCCCCATCGCAGGGCCACCTCCGTGACGGTCGTCTGGCTGCCCGTATCCGCGATGCGGACGAGATCGGCGTGCGTGTGAGCCAACCGTACGGAACGGAGATAGGCCATCGGGGTGGTCTGCAGATGTTCACGGAAGCCGAGCTGGAGGGTACGGACGCTGACTCTGGCCGCGGCGGCGATGTCGCCGAGGCAGATCGCCTCGCCGGCGTGGTCTTCGCAGTAGCGGATGGCACGCCGGAGAGCGGTGGGGGTCCAGGGGGCAGCGGACTCGCTGAGTGCGTCCGAGTAGTTGTGCGGCTGGGAGGCGAGCAAGGTGTGCAGCAGAAACTGCTCGAAGTGGTGCTCGGCCAGTTTCGAAGCCGCGAAGAGCAGCGTGCCGCCCGATGACACCATTCTGAGCGCGTGGCCGAGCGCGCCGGTGGCGTCCACCCCAGGCTCGAACCGCAGCCGCTCCTTGGGAGGATCGCCAAGGTAGGCCTCGAGCGCCTCTTCCATGGTCGCCAACGGAACCTGCATCATCAAAACCTCGTGGTCGAGGCTCCAACGCATGTCGATCTTCTGCTTGGGGCCGATGAGGGAGATCGGCGCGGTGACGTCCTGCCCGTTGAGGGTCACCCCGCCGGTTCCCCGCAACGGCATCATGACCGCATAGAAGTTGAACGACTCCGACGTTCCGACGCGAATCTCCGCACCGTATGTCGCGGTGTGCAGAGCGATCTTTCCCTTGTGGAGAAGCTGGTACCGAGCGCCGCGCGGGTGCGGCTTTCCGATTTCGAGATAGTAGGGCGGGAAATGCTGCACCAGCAAATCGCGCATCTGGTCGACATCTGCTGTGACAACCGGGTGGTTCATCGCGTTCAAGTCTTTCATAGCGCTGATTCTCTTTCGCGTTCAGCAGATTAACGACTGCATCGCGACGTTGTAAACGTAAATCCGAATGCTTTGAAGAATTTTCAAATCAATCGCTTTTTGGCGGGTCGCGGCTAAAATGCCCACGACGTGAGTTCTCCTCGCACAGGGCATCTCGGCTGCGTGACGGCACGCTGAGCGCGATGACCTGGACCCCACCCGCTGCGCGTGGAGGGGCGTCTGATCCGTCGTGAGATGCTGCATTCGTGACGACTCAGCCTGCCGAACCGTCCCCGCGCCGCGGGCGTGGCCGTCCCGGCCATGACCAGGCCGCGGTCCTGCGCGCCGCGGTGGAGCTGTTCAACCGCAAGGGGTACGACGCCACCAGCATGGGCGACCTGGCCAAGGAGCTGGGCCTGACCAAGCCGGCCATCTACCACCACGTCACCAGCAAGGAGCAACTGCTCGGCCAGGCCCTGGACGACGCGCTCGACGAGCTGACCGCCGTCGTGACCGAGGCCTCCAGGGACCAGGCCGGGACGAGCGCGTACGGACGGCTGCGCGAGGTGCTACGCCGCAGCGTCGAGGTGCTGGTGGCGCACCAGCCCTCGGTCACGCTCCTGCTGCGGGTGCGCGGCAACAGCGAGGTCGAGCTGGCGGCGCTGGAGCGGCGCCGCTGGCTCGACGACCGCCTGGCCGCGCTCGTCACCGACGCCGTCGCGGAGGGCGCGCTCCGCGACGACGTGCCGGCGACGCTGGTCAGCCGGCTGCTGTTCGGCATGGTGAACTCGCTGGTCGAGTGGTACCGGCCCGACGGCGCGTACGACCGGGCGATGGTCGCCGACGCCATCACCGCCATCGCCTTCGACGGCCTGGCCCGGCACGAGGCCGGGGGATCTCACCAGGTGTAGAAGCCCTGGCCCGTCTTGCGGCCGAGATGCCCGTCCGCGACCAGGTCGCGCAGGATCCGCGGCGGCTCGAACCGCGGCCCCAGCTCGCGCGCCAGGTGCTCGGCGATCGCGAGCCGCACGTCCAGCCCCACCACGTCGGTGGTCCGCAGCGGCCCCATCGGGTGCCGGTAGCCGAGGGTCATCGCCGTGTCGATGTCGGCCGCGCTCGCGACGCCCTCCTCCAGCATCCGCATCGCCTCCAGCGCCAGGCAGACGCCCAGCCGGCTGCTGGCGAACCCCGGCGAGTCCGCGACCGTGATCGGCGTCTTGCCCAGCCCGGCCGCCCACTCCTGGGCCAGCGCCACGAGCGCCGGATCGGTACGCGGCCCGGTGACGATCTCGATGAGCGCGCTCACCGGGACGGGGTTGAAGAAGTGCAGCCCGAGGAAGCGCTCCGGCGCGGCCAGGCCGGCGGCCAGCGCGCCGATCGACAGGCTGCTGGTGTTCGAGGCCAGCACCGCGCCCGGCGCCACCTTCTCGACCAGGGCGAACACCTGGGCCTTGAGCGCCGCGTCCTCCGGGACCGCCTCGACGACGAGCTCGCACGGGCTCAGCTCGCCGGGGTCCGAAGTCGTCCGCAGCCGCGCGAGGGCGTCCGGGTCCGCGTGTCCCTTGGCCAGGCCGTCGCGTACCCGGACCCTGGCCCGCTCGGCCGCCTCCGGACCGTCCTCGACGACGATCACGTGGCTGCCCGAGGTCAGGAACGCCTGCGCGATCCCGGACCCCATCCGCCCGCCGCCGAAGACGCCGACCGTCCGTGGCAGGCTCATGAGCGCCGCTCCAGGAATGCCGTCATGCGCATGTGCTTCTCCTCCGTCTCGAACAGGACCGCCTGAGCCACGTCGTCCACGAACGGGTGCGCGCCCCGAGGGGCGTGGAAGACCGCCTTGGTCAGCCGGGTCGCCAGCGGCGCCCGCGCGGTGATCCGGTCGGCCAGCCGGTGCCCGGCCGCCAGCAGTTCCTCCGGCTCCACGACCTCGTTGAGCAGCCGTACGGCGTGCGCCTCCTCGGCCGTGAGCACCCGGCCGGCGAGCAGGATCTCCTTGGCCAGCGGCTCCCCGATCAGCTCGGCCAGCCGCCAGGCCGCCCCGGCCGCCGCCAGGATGCCGAGGCCCGTCTCCGGGTTGCCGATCCGCGTGCCCGGCGTGCCGATCCGGAAGTCGCAGGCGTAGGCCAGCTCGGCCCCGCCGCCCAGGGCGTACCCGTCGAGCAGGGCCACGGTCGGCATCGGCAGCCGGTGGATCCGGTCGAAGAGCTTGGAGTTGATGCCGCGCAGCGCGTCGTACAGGTCGCGTTCGCGCAGCTGGGCGATGTCGGCCCCGGCCGCGAACGTCGTGCCCTCGCCGGTGAGCAGGACGACGCGCGGCTCCTCCTCGACGGCGGCGCACGCCTCGTGGAGCCTGGCGACCAGCTCGCGGTCGATCGCGTTGCGGACCTCGGGGCGGTTGAGCCGCCACACCACCCGGTCCTCGCCTTCCTCGACGATCAGGCTGGTCATGGGCGCTCCACCAGGAGAGCGCTGCCCTGGCCGACGCCGACGCACATGGTCGCCAGGCCGCGCCGGCCTCCGGTGCGTTCGAGCCGGCCGAGCAGGGTGACGAGGATCCGGGCGCCGGACGCGCCCAGCGGGTGCCCGAGGGCGATCGCGCCGCCGTCGGCGTTGACGCGGCCGAGCTCGAGCCCGAGATCCCGGACGCAGGCGAGCGACTGGGACGCGAACGCCTCGTTCAGCTCCACGGCGTCCAGGTCGCCGACGGCCCAGCCCGCGCGTTCGAGCGCCTTGCGGGTCGCCGGGACCGGGCCGACGCCCATGATCTCCGGCGCCACCCCGGCGCTGGCCGCCGCCACCAGGCGCGCCCGGGGTGTCAGGCCGTGCCGTTCGAGGAAGCGGTCGCTGGCCACAACGACGGCCGCGGCGCCGTCGTTCAGCGAGCTGGAGTTGCCCGCGGTGACGACCCCGTCGGGGCCGTTGACCGGGCGCAGCCGCGCCAGCCGTTCCAGGCTCGTGTCCGGCCGCGGCCCCTCGTCGGTGTCGACGACGCCCGCACCCGTGGGAACCGGGACGATCTCGCCGGTGAACCGGCCCTCCTTGATGGCCGTGACCGCCCGTTCGTGGGAGCGCAGCGCGTACGCGTCCAGCTCCTCACGGGTCAGCCCCCACCGCCGCGCGACCGTCTCGGCCGTCTGCGGCATGGAGGCGGTCGTCGCGGCGTCGAAGCGCGGGTTGGTGAACCGCCAGCCGATCGAGGTGTCGAACGACGGCCCCGGCTTCGCGAACGCCTTGGCCGGCTTCTCGGTCACCCACGGAGCCCGGGTCATCGACTCCACCCCGCCCGCGACCACCACATCCGCGTCCCCGGCGGCGATCAGGGCACGAGCCGTCGCGACCGCGGTGAGCCCCGAGGCGCAGAGCCGGTTGACGGTGAACCCGGGCACCGAGTCGGGCAGGCCCGCCAGCAGGAGGGCCATCCGGGCGACATTCCGGTTGTCCTCGCCGGCCTGGTTGGCCGCGCCGAGCACCACCTCGTCCACGAGGTCCGGGGCGATCCCGGCGCGGGCGACGGCCTCGCCCACGACGAGGGCGGCCAGATCGTCGGGCCGGACGTGGGCGAGCGCGCCGCCGTAGCGGCCTATCGGCGTCCGCGCGCCGGAGACGACGAAGGATTCGGGCATCAGTGGGCTCCTCATGCGTCGTAGTCGACGGTGACGCGCTCGCCGACCGGAAATGTCTGGCAGGTCAGGACGAACCCGGCGTCAATCTCGGCCTGTTCGAGGGCGTAGTTGCGGCGCATGTCCACCTCGCCCGACCGTACGACCGCGCGGCACGTCCCGCAGACGCCGCCCTTGCAGGCGAACGGCAGGTCAGCGCGCGCCGCCTGGGCGCCGTCGAGCAGCGTCGCGTCGCGGGAGACCGTCGAGGTCGTCCGCAGGCCGTCCAGCACCGTCGTCAGCTCGCTCGTCGCGCCGGGCGCGACCCCCTCCGCGGCCCGTCGCGGCTGCGGCGGCGGCTCGTCGACGTAGAACAGCTCGACGTGCACGCGGGAGGCGGGTACGCCCAGGTCGGCGAGCACCGTACGCGCTTCCTGGATCATCGCCAGCGGCCCGCAGAGCCAGACGTGGTCGAACACCTCGACCGGCACCACCTCGGTCAGCAGGCGGCGCAGCCGGTCGCCGTCGAGCCGACCGGAGAACAGCTCGACGTCGCGCGGCTCCCGCGAGAGCGCGTGGACCACCTGGAGCCGGGGGCCGTAGCGGTTCTTCAGGTCGCCCAGCTCCTCGGCGAACATCACGGTCCGGCTGGTCCGGTTGCCGTACAGCAGCGACACCTGGGCCTGCGGGTGGGTGAGCACGGTCGAGGCGAGCGACAGCATCGGGGTGATGCCCGACCCGGCGGCGACGCACAGGTGCCGCTCGCCCGTGGCGGGGTCGGCCCGCCAGGAGCCGGTCGGCGTCTGGACCTCGATCCGCGTCCCCGGCGCGACCTCGCGTACCAGCCAGGACGAGAACAACCCGCCCGGGATCTCACGGACCCCGATCCGGGGCCGCGCGCCGGCCGGCGCGCAGATCGAGTACGACCGGCGCTCCTCCCGCCCGTCCACGACGCGGCGCAGGGTGAGCGACTGCCCGGCGCGGAAGGCGTACGCCTCGCGCAGCTCGTCCGGGACGGCGAACGTGATCGCCGCGGCGTCCTCGCACAGGCGGTCCACCGCCGACACGGTGAGCGGGTGGAAAGAGGCCATGTCAGATCTCCTTGACGTGCTCGAACGGCTCAAGGCAGCCGGTGCAGCGGTAGAGGGCCTTGCAGGCGGTCGCGCCGAACTCGGACGTCAGCCGGGTCGCCGCCGACCCGCAGCGCGGGCAGGGCGGGGCGCTCCTGGCCGGCCCCAGCGTGAGCGGGATCGGGCCGCCGCGCCGAGGGGCGGGGCCGGGGGCCGACAGCCCGGCCTCCCGCAGGGCGGCCCGGCCGCGTTCGGTGATCCAGTCGCTCGACCAGGGCGGATCCAGGACGATCCGCACCTCGACCCGGTCGAACCCGGCCTCCCGCAGCCGGTGGACGAGGTCGTCGCGCATGGTCGCCATGGCCGGGCAGCCGGTGTACGTCGGGGTGATCGACACGACCACGTCCTCGCCACCGGATACCTCGACGCCGCGCAGCACGCCGAGGTCCGCGAGGGTGAGCATGGGCATCTCGGGGTCGCGTACCTGCGCCGCGACCTCGGCGGCCCGGTCGCGGGCGCTCACCAGCGCCCGCTCGGGTGGGCGCGGGCGACGACCTGCATCTCGGCGAGCAGCGGGCCGAGGGCGTCGGTGTGCGCGCCGTCGCGGCCGGTGCCGGCCAGCGGCGCGCGCTCGGGCCGCTCGACGCCGCTCACGGCGAAGACCTGGTCGAGGACGACGTCCACCTCGTCGCGCAGGTCCTCGCCGAAATCGGTGAGCTCGGCCTGGTACGGCCACAGGGCGTCCAGCGCCGCCACCAGCCTGCGCCGCGACTCCCCGGTCCCCTGCGCCAGGGTGAGGAACCAGCGTCCCGCCCAGTCGCGGTGGTAGGTGATCTCCTTCACGCCCTTGGCCGCCACCGCCGCCAGGACCTGGTCACGGCTGGTCCGCAGCCGCTCCAGCAGCGCGAGCCGGGCCACCGAGAACAGCAGCAGCCGCACGACGACGTGCGCGAAGTCCCCGTTCTCCACCTCGGCGAGCCGGACGTTGCGGAACTTCTCGGCGTCGCGGAAGTACGCCAGCGCGTCCTCGGCGGGCACCGGCGAGCCCTCGGGCAGGGCGGGCACGACGCCGGGATCCGCGGCGGCCGCCCGCGACAGCAGCAGGCGGGCCTGTCCGAGCAGGTCGAGCGCCATGTTCGCCAGCGCGATGTCCTCTTCCAGGTCGGGCGCGCGGCTGCACCACTCGGACAGGCGCTGTGACATGATCAGCGCGTCGTCGCCGAGCATGAGGCAGTACGCGGCCAGCTCGGCTGCGTCCACGCCCGGCGGCACCGTGGTGTCGACCCCGGCCAGAGGGTCCTCGAAGCCGGTGCCGAAGGCCCACTGCGAGGAGTCGCCGGCGAATTCGTCGTTCATGAGTGCCAACCGATCACATGTGCGGGACGTTGTCGGGAATGTCGTAGAACGTCGGGTGTCGGTAGACCTTGTCGCCGCTCGGCGCGAACAGCGGGTCCTTCTCGTCCGGGCTGGAGGCGGTGATGGCGTCGGCCCGCACGACCCAGATGCTCACGCCCTCGTTGCGCCGGGTGTAGACGTCACGCGCGTGCCGTACGGCCATCGCGTCGTCGGCGGCGTGCAGCGATCCGACGTGCACGTGGTTGAGGCCCCGCTTGCCGCGGACGAACACCTCGTACAGCGGCCACTCCCGCCGGTCGGCGCTCATCGCGTGCCCGCCCGCTCCGCGAACGCCGACGCGGCCTCGCGAACCCAGGCGCCGTCCTCGTGCGCGGCCCGGCGGTGCGCCATCCGCTGCGCGTTGCACGGCCCGTCCCCGCGGATCACGGCGGCGAGCTCCTGCCAGTCGGGCTCGCCGAAGTCGTGGTGACCGCGTTCGGCGTTCCAGCGCAGGTCGGGGTCGGGCAGCGTCACGCCCAGCGCCTCGGCCTGCGGGACCGTCATGTCCACGAACTTCTGGCGCAGCTCGTCGTTGGAGTTGCGCTTGACGCCCCAGGCCATCGACCGCGCGCTGTTGGGCGAGTCGGCGTCCGGCGGGCCGAACATCATCAGCGACGGCCACCAGAACCGGTCCACCGACTCCTGGACCATCGCCCGCTGGGCGTCGGTTCCGCTCATCATCGTCATCAGCAGCTCGTAGCCCTGCCGCTGGTGGAACGACTCCTCCTTGCAGATGCGGATCATGGCGCGCCCGTACGGGCCGTACGAGGTGCGGCAGAGCGGCACCTGGTTGCAGATCGCGGCCCCGTCCACCAGCCAGCCGATCGTCCCGACGTCGGCGTACGACAGCGTCGGGTAGTTGAAGATCGAGGAGTACTTCTGCCGGCCCGTGAGCAGCAGCTCGGTCAGCTCGGCGCGGGAGACGCCCAGGGTCTCGCACGCCGAGTACAGGTACAGCCCGTGCCCGGCCTCGTCCTGCACCTTGGCCAGCAGGATCGCCTTGCGGCGCAGGGACGGAGCGCGGCCGATCCACGCGCCTTCGGGCTGCATGCCGATGATCTCGGAGTGCGCGTGCTGGGCGATCTGGCGTACGAGCGTCCGGCGGTAGGCGTCCGGCATCCAGTCCCGGGGCTCGATCCGGTCGTGGCGCGCGATCGTCGCCTCGAACGCGGCTTCGAGCGCTTCCGGCTCCGCCGGTGTCGTCGTCATCGATTTCCCTCCTCGGGCGTCGAGTCGTATTTACTTATCGCTCGGTCAGTAATACCGTGGCACGTGTTGGGGTACCTGCGCAAGGGGCCCGTGGAGAGGAGAGGACGCGTGAGCGCGCTGCTGGAGAGCTACGCCGCCGGACGATGGTTCCGGGCGGCCGATGAAGGGGAGCCCCTGCTCGACGCCGCCACGGGCGAGGAGGTCGCGCGGATCTCCAGCCGGGGGCTGGACGTCGCCGCGATGGTCCGCCACGCCCGCGACACCGGCGGGCCCGCACTGCGGTCCCTGACCTTCCACGAGCGGGCGGCCCTGCTGAAGGCGCTGGCCAAGCACCTGACCGAGCGCAAGGAGGAGCTGTACGCGCTGTCCGTGCGGACCGGCGCCACCTCGCGCGACACCATGATCGACGTGGACGGCGGCATCGGCACCCTGTTCAGCTACGCCGGCAAGGGCGTGCGCGAGCTGCCGAACGACACCGTCGTCCTGGACGGCGGCCTGGAGCGCCTGGGCAAGGGCGGCACGTTCGTCGGCCAGCACCTCTACACCTCGCGGCCGGGCGTCGCGGTGCAGATCAACGCCTTCAACTTCCCGGTCTGGGGGATGCTCGAGAAGCTGGCCCCGGCCTTCCTCGCCGGGCTGCCCTCGATCGTCAAGCCCGCGAGCCAGACCGCGTACCTGACCGAGCTGGCCGTACGGCTGATCGTCGAGTCGGGCATCCTGCCCGAAGGCACGCTCCAGCTCGTCTCCGGCGGCGCCGGAGGGCTGCTCGACGAGCTGACCGTCCAGGACTCCGTCGCCTTCACCGGCTCCGCGCACACCGCGGGCATCCTGCGCCGCCACCCGAACGTGCTGGACGGCGGCGTCCTGCTGGGCGTCGAGGCCGACTCGCTGAACTGCTCGATCCTGGGGCCGGACGTGCGGCCGGAGGACCCGGAGTTCGACCTGTTCGTCAAGGGCGTCGTCACCGAGATGACGGTCAAGGCGGGCCAGAAGTGCACCGCCATCCGCCGGATCCTCGTGCCCTCGGCCATGGCCGGCCAGGTCGTCGAGGCGCTGGCCGCGCGCCTGGCCAAGGTGACCGTCGGCGATCCCCGCAATCCGGACGTACGGATGGGCGCGCTGGCCAGCCTCGGCCAGCGCGACGAGGTGCGCAAGGCCGTCGAGGCGCTGCGGGCCGGCGCCGAGATCGCCTTCGGCGACCCCTCCGGCGCCGCCCTGCTCGACGGCGACGCCGAGCGCGGCGCGTTCATGACCCCGCTCCTGCTGCGCGCCCGTCCCGGCGCCACCGAGCCGCACGACGTGGAGCCGTTCGGGCCGGTCGGCACCGTGCTCGCCTACGACGGCCTGGACTCGGCGATCGCGCTCGCGGCGCGCGGCAGGGGCAGCCTCGTCGCCTCCGTCGCCACCCATGACCCGGAGGTCGCGCGGACCGTCGTGCTGGGGCTGGCGCCGTGGCACGGCCGGGTCCTCGTCCTGGACAGGGACGACGCCAAGGAGTCCACCGGGCACGGCTCGCCGCTGCCCGTCCTCGTCCACGGCGGCCCGGGCCGGGCCGGCGGCGGCGAGGAGCTGGGCGGCGTCCGCGGGGTCCTGCACCACATGCAGCGCACCGCCGTCCAGGCCTCCCCGGACCTGCTCACCGCGGTCACCGGCCGCTGGACCACGGGCGCCGCGCGCGCCGAGTCGGACGTTCACCCGTTCCGCAAGTCCCTGGCGGAGCTGCGCGTCGGTGACACGATCGCCTCCGCGCCGCGCACGGTCTCGCTCGCCGACATCGAGCACTTCGCCGAGTTCACCGGGGACACCTTCTACGCGCACACCGACGCCGCGGCCGCCGCGCGCAACCCGCTGTTCGGCGGCATCGTCGCCCACGGGTACCTCGTCGTGTCCCTGGCCGCCGGGCTCTTCGTGGACCCGGCGCCCGGACCGGTCCTGGCGAACTTCGGCGTCGACTCCCTGCGCTTCCTCACCCCCGTGAAGGCGGGCGACACGATCGACGTGACGCTGACCGTCAAGCAGATCACCCCGCGCAGCTCCGCCGACTACGGCGAGGTCCGCTGGGACGCCGTCGTCGCCAACCAGGACGGCCAGCCGGTCGCCACGTACGACGTGCTGACCCTCGTGGCCAAGACCTGGCCGCTGCCCGGACAGGAGGCCTGAGGTGGAGCCTGAGCTGGACGGGGCCTCGATCCTGCTGGAACGCGACGGCGCCGTGGCCGTCCTGACCCTCAACCGCCCGGACCGCCGCAACGCGCTGGACACCGGGCTGAAGACGGCGCTGCGCCGGGCGCTGGAGGAGGTCGCGGCCGACGACGCCGTACGCGCGGTGGTGCTGACCGGGGCGGGGACCGCCTTCTGCGTCGGCCAGGACCTAGCCGAGCACGCGGCGGCGCTCCGCTCGGACGCCGGGCACGCCTTCGACACCGTCGAGGAGGACTACGCGCCGATCGTCCGGCTCCTGGCCACCATGGGCAAACCGGTCGTCGCCGCCGTCAACGGCACGTGCGTCGGCGCCGGTCTGGCCCTCGCCCTGGCCTGTGACCTGCGGGTGCTCGCGGAGGAGGCCGTCTTCGCGACGGCGTTCACGGCGATCGGGCTGACGTGCGACTCGGGGCTGTCCCTGACGCTCGTACGGGCGGTCGGCGAGGCCCGGGCCAAGGAGCTGGTCCTGCTCGGTGAGTCGTTCGGCGCCCGGCAGGCGGTGGAGTGGGGGATCACGGGGCGCGTGGTCCCTCGGGAGGAGGCCGGTGCGGTGGCGCGCGAGCTGGCGGCCCGGCTCGCCGCCGGGCCGACCGCCGCGTACGCCGAGTCCAAGCGGCTGATCGCCGGGGCCTGGGACCAGGACCTCGGCGCGGCACTCACCGCCGAGGCCCGCGCCCAGGCCCGCCTGGGGCTGACCGCCGACCACGCGGGAGCGGTGGAGGCGTTCCTCGAGAAACGCAAACCCACCTTCGAGGGCCGCTGACCCCTGGGGTCCCCGTCACGCGGCGGGGGCGGTGTGGATCGAGGTGGGGCGGGTGGCCGCGTCGTAGGCGGCGCGGGAGCCGGTCGCGCCCATGCCGCTGTCCCCGGCCGGTTCGTACAGCCGCTCGGGGCCGCCGCCCTGCCACTGGTTCACCCACACGACACCGGCGGGGATGCGGCGGGCGGCCGCCATGTGCGCGGGGTCGGCGGTGTACACGGTGGCGGCCAGGCCGAAGCGTGACGCGCTCGCCCGCTCCAGCCCCTCCTCGAAGGAGGAGACCACGACGACCGGGGCGATCGGGCCGAAGGTCTCCTCGGTCATGACCAGCATGGACTCGTCCACGCCGGTGAGCACGGTCGCGGGGTAGAAGAAGCCCCTGCCCTCGGGCACCACCCCGCCGGCCCGTACGGTCGCGCCGCGCGAGACCGCGTCGGCGACGTGCCGTGCCACGATGTCGCGCTGCCGCTGATCGACCAGCGGGCCGAGGACGGTGCCCGCGTCGTGCCCGTCGCCGAGCGCGTACGTCCCCGCGGCCTCGACCAGGGCCTCGATGAACGGCTCGGCGACGTCGCGGTGCACGTAGACGCGTTCCATGGAGGTGCAGATCTGGCCGGAGTTCGCGAAGGCGCCGAACGCGACCGCGGCGGCGGTGGCGACCGGGTCCACCCCCGCGTCGACCACCACGGGGTCCTTGCCGCCCAGCTCCAGGATCGAGCGGCGCAGCAGCGCCCCGGTCCGCTCGCCGACCTTGCGCCCGGACTCGACGGAGCCGGTGAAGTGCACGAGCCCGACGCGTTCGTCGGCCACCAGCGGCGCGCCCGCGCGGGAGTCGCCGAGGACCAGGTTGACCACGCCGGGCGGCAGGTCCATCAGCTCCAGCAGCCGCACCGCCGACATCGGCGAGCGCTCGGACGGCTTGAGCACGACGGTGTTCCCGGCGGCCAGCAGCGGGCCGAGCGCGCCCAGGGTCATGGGCACGGGGAAGTTCCACGGCACGATCACGGCCGTCGCGCCGAGCGGGGCGCGCACGATCGTGGTGCTGCCCCCGTCAGGCGCCGGGACGGTCTCCTCGAACGCGTACTCCAGGGCCTCGGCCGCCGCCGCCTTGAACCCCGTCGCCGCGCCGCCGATGAAGGCCCGGCCGAGGGCGACGGGCTTGCCCATCTCCCGGCATTCGATCTCCGCCAGCTCGCCGGCGTGGGCGGCGACCGTGTCCGCCCATCGGGACAGCCGCTCCACCCGTTCGGCGACGGTCAGCGCGGCCCAGGCCGGTTGCGCGCGCACGGCCGCGTCCACGGCCAGGCGTACGTCCTGCGGTGAGCCGCTGGGGCAGCGGGCGACGACCTCCTCGGTCGCGGGGTTGACCACCTCGTGGAACGCGTCGCCCCGGGAGTCTTCCCAGATGCCGCCGATCAGGTTCTGCAGGGTTTTCACAGGGCTCCTTAGAGGCGGTCGGCCATGAGCTCGCCGACCATGATCGATGCCAGGTTGGTGTTGGCCCGGGGTACGGACGGGAAGATCGACGCGTCCACCACGCGCAGCCCCTCGACCCCGAGGACGCGGCACGACGGGTCCACCACCGTGGCGGCGTCCCCGGGCGCGCCCATCCGGCAGGTGCTGGTGCCGTGCTGGGCGTCGACCGCGGTGGCGAGGATGTGCTCGTCGAGCGCGGCGTCGTCGTCCAGCACCGCGAACAGCCGTTTGTTGCCGGCCTCCACGGAGCCGGAGCCCGCGACGATCGTGGCCGCCTCGGGGCCGCGCGCCAGCCCGACCAGGGCGCGCACGCCATCGCGCAGGCGTTCCAGGTCGCGGGAGTCCGACAGCATGCGTTCGCGCACCTCGGGCTGGGCCTGCGGGTCGGCGGAGGTCAGCGTCAGCACGCCGCGCGAGTGGTTCTGGTTGAGCCACACGCCGAAGCCGCCCGCCGGGAAGCGGGTGTCGGCGGCCTCCATGGACAGCACGTTCTGGTTCAGCGAGACGAACATCATGTCGTGCGGCAGCCCACCGGGGCCGCTCGTGTAGCGGACGCAGACGTTGGTGTGGCGGTCGTCGGCCGTCTTGATGGCGGCCTCCTGGGTCAGCGGCAGCTCGACGACGATCATCGGATGGTCCTGCATGCCGAGCCCGACCGGGAGGTCCCGCCGTACCGTGATCCCCAGGCGGCGCAGGTCGGCGGCCGGGCCGACGCCCGAGCGCATGAGGATCGCGGGGGAGTGGATCACGCCCGCGCTGAGGACGATCTCGTCCGCGTACTCGGTCACCGCCGTCCCGCCCACGACGGCCCGCACGCCGACGGCGCGGTCACCGGCGAAGAGGACCCGGTCGACCAGGGCGTCACCGCGGACGGTGAGGCCGGCCAGGGACCGGGCGGGCTCGAGGTAGCCGTCGTTGACCGTGACCCGGCGCCCGGCGCGCGAGTTGATCGGGTAGGGGGAGACCCCGGCGGCGCCGGGCGCGTTCACGTCCGGCGCCCAGGCGTGCCCGGCCGCCAGCGCGGCGGCGGCCAGCGCGGCGTCCACCCCGCCCCACCGCTCGCGCGGCATCCGGAAGATCGGAGTCGGCCCGCCCCGCCCGTGGTACGGCTCGTCGCCGAACTCCTCGTCGTCCTCCAGCTTCGCGAAGTACGGCAGCACGTCCCGCCACGACCAGCCGGCGCATCCCGCCGCGGCCCAGTCGTCGAAGTCCTCCATCGGCGGGCGGATCGCGATCTGCCCGTTGATCGACGAGCTGCCGCCGACGCCCCTGCCCCGCCAGTACGGAGCCGGCGCCTGCCTGTCGGTGCGGGAGGAGGTGACGCCCATCCACACCATGCCCTCGACGGCGGTGGGGTCCAGCAGCGCGCGGACCGGGTTCGGCGAGCGCCAGGCCTCGTGCATCCGCGCCGAACGGTAGTCGGGGCCGGCCTCCAGCAGCAGGACGCGCTTGCCCCGCTCGGCGGAGCGGGCGGCGAGTGCCGCGCCGGCGGAACCCGCTCCCACGACGATGATGTCCCAGCCCGTGTCTGTCACGGCGAACCTCCTGCGCTCGGCCCGGAACCGCCCGGGCCACCGTTAGCCGGTAGACTGCCCCCAGCAGAAAGTTCAGTCAATAGTGAAAGTTCATTTTTTTCTGAACGGATGGTGTTCCGCTGGTGTCCGTCGGTGACGTGAACCCCCTGATCGACGACTTCGGCCTGCGCATCGGCCGCGCGATGGGCTGGCCGCCGATGGCTGGGCGCGCCGCGGGGGTGCTCATGCTGAGCGAGACGCCCATGACGATGGACGAGCTGCAGGCCGCCCTGGACGCCAGCAAGGGCTCGGTCTCGGAGACGACCCGCCTGCTCGTGGTCAACGGGACCGTACGGCGGTTCAAGGAGTCCGGGTCCCGGCAGTACGTCTACGAGTGGCGCGAGGACGCCTGGATCGGCTGCCTGCAGCACCAGCTGGAGCAGACGACGGAGCTGCTCTCTCTGGCCGAGAACGCCCGGGCCCGCTCGGCCGATCTCCCCGACCGGCAGCGCGCCCGCATGTCCGAGATGTACGAGTACTACACGTTCATGGTGCGGAGCCTGGAGGCACTGCTCGGCGAGTACAAGGCGCTGCGGGCACGCTGACCGCTCACCCGGCTCCGGCGCCGCGGGCCTCCTCGAACACCAGCCACGTACGGGTGGCGCGGATGCCCGGGATGTCCTGGATGAGCTCCAGCACCACGTGCCGGAGCGTCGCGTTGTCCGGGGTCCTGACCAGCGCCAGGACGTCGTAGTCGCCGCCGACCAGGGCGAAGTTCTCGACGTACGGAGTCTCCCGGAGCCGGGCCGACACCGCGCGCCAGGAGTTCTGCTCGATGGTGAGCGAGACGTACGCGCTGGTGCCCAGGCCGGCCTTGTGCGGCGCGATCCGCGCCGTGAAGCCGGTGATCACCCCGGCGTCCATCAGCCGGGTGATCCTGGCGTAGACGTTGGCCCGGGAGACGTGCACGTGCTCGGCGAGGGTGCGCATCGAGATCCGGCCGTCCCGCCGCAGCTCGGCGATGATCGCCCGATCCACCCCGTCCAGCGGCGCGGCCGAATGTCCCGCCGACCCCTCTCCGACACCGTCGTTGAACGACAATCGGTCCTCCTGAAGACTGGTTTCAGACCTTTTGTCGCTCATCATGCCTGATGTCTTGAACGCCTGGCCCCACGCGCGGACGCTTTCCCTGTCAAACGTCCAGAGAAAGGGAGCGTCGCATGTCCGTCGACGTCCTTCTGCCCTCACCCGTGCCGGGGCGCTTCGTCGCCGAGGACGGCACGGCGGTCCAGCCGCCCACCGGCTACCAGGTGCCGGAGGAGGAGCGGTTGCTGGAGGCCTACCGCCGGATGGTCGTCGGCCGCCGCTTCGACCGCCAGGCGACCGCGCTGACCAAGCAGGGGCGCCTGGCCGTCTACCCCTCCAGTCGCGGGCAGGAGGCCTGCCAGATCGCCGGGGTGCTCGCGCTGCGCGAGGACGATTGGCTGTTCCCGACCTACCGGGACTCGGTGGCGCTGGTCTCCCGGGGCCTCGACCCCGTCGAGGTGCTGACCCTGCTGCGGGGCGGCTGGCACTGCGGGTACGACCCCGCCGCCACCCGGGTCGCGCCCCAGTGCACCCCGCTGGCCACCCAGACCATCCACGCCGTGGGCATGGCCGACGCCCTGCGCCGCAAGAACGAGAACGGCGTCGTCATGGCCTTCATCGGCGACGGCGGCACCAGCGAGGGCGACTTCCACGAGGCGCTGAACTACGCCGCGGTCCTGCACGCGCCCGTCGTGTTCTTCGTGCAGAACAACAAGTACGCGATCTCCGTGCCGCTGGCCAAGCAGAGCGCCGCGCCCGCGCTCGCGTACAAGGGCATCGGGTACGGCATCCGCTCCGAGCAGGTGGACGGCAACGACCTCGTCGCGGTGCTGTCCGTCCTGACCGCGGCCGTGGAGCACGCGCGTACGGGCGGCGGCCCCTTCCTGGTGGAGGCGCACACGTACCGGATGGACCCCCACACCAACGCCGACGACGCCGCCCGGTACCGGGACAAGCGGGAGGTCGAGCAGTGGGAGGCGGCCGACCCGCTCGCCCGCCTGGAGACCTACCTGCGTGGGCGCGGCGTACTCGACGCCGAGGCCGTCGACGCGGCGCACGAGGCCGCCGAGGAGTTCGCCGCCCGGGTGCGCGCGGAGATGAACGCCGACCCGAAGGTGGATCCGTTCGAGCTGTTCGAGCACGTCTTCGCCGAGGCCACGCCCCAGTTGCGCGAGCAGCGGGCCCTGCTGGCGTCCGAGCTGGAGGACTGATGACCACCTTGAGCATGGCGCAGGCGCTGAACGCCGCGCTTCGGGACGCCCTGCGCGAGGACGAACGCGTTCTTGTCTTCGGTGAGGACGTGGGCCCGCTGGGCGGCGTCTTCCGCATCACCGACGGGCTGACCAAGGAGTTCGGCGAGGAGCGGTGCTTCGACACCCCGCTGGCCGAAGCCGGGATCGTGGGGCTGGCCGTGGGACTGGCCATGGGCGGCTTCCGGCCGGTGATCGAGATGCAGTTCGACGCGTTCGCCTACCCGGCCTTCGAACAGATCGCCTCGCACGTGGCCAAGCTGCGCAACCGCACGCGCGGGCGGCTGTCGCTGCCGATGGTGATCAGGATCCCGTACGCGGGCGGCATCGGCGGGGTCGAGCACCACTGCGACTCCAGCGAGGCGTACTACGCGCACACGCCCGGCCTGAAGGTCGTGACCCCCGCGACGGCCGACGACGCGTACTGGCTGCTGCGCGACGCCATCGCCGACCCCGACCCGGTGATCTTCATGGAACCCAAGCGCCTGTACTGGTCCAAGGGCGAGACGTCCGTCGGGGACCGGCGGGCGGCGGGGTTCGGGCGGGCGGCGGTGCTGCGCGAGGGCCGCGACGCGACGCTGGTCGCCTACGGGCCGAGCGTTTCGGTGGCGCTCCAGGCCGCCGACGCCGCGGCCAGGGACGGGCTCGCCCTGGAGGTGGTGGATCTGCGGACGATCGTCCCGTTCGACGACTCGACCGTCGTGTCCTCCGTACGCAAGACCGGACGCTGCGTGGTGATCCAGGAGGCCCAGGGCTTCGCCGGGGTGGGCGCGGAGATCGCGGCCCGCGTGCAGGAGCGGTGCTTCCACTCGCTGGCGGCGCCGGTGCTGCGGGTCACGGGGTTCGACATCCCGTACCCGCCTCCGATCCTCGAGCACTCGCATCTGCCGGACGCCGACCGGGTGCTGGACGCGGTGGATCGGCTCCAGTTCGGTGACGAGCCCGATCTGGCGCACCTGGGCGGGGAGGCGTGATGACGCGGCACGTGTTCCGCCTGCCCGACCTGGGCGAGGGGCTGACGGAGGCCGAGATCGTCGACTGGAAGGTCGCCGTCGGGGACACCGTCGAGATCGACCAGATCGTGGTGGAGGTCGAGACCGCCAAGGCGGCGGTGGAGGTGCCTGTGCCGTACGCGGGGACGGTGCTGAGCCTGCACGCTTCGGCGGGGGCCGTCCTGTCGGTGGGGGAGCCGCTCATCGAGGTCGGGCCGGCGGGCGGCGTGGGCGGTTCGGCCGCCGCGGAGCGCTACCGGGAGGAGGAACGCGCCGGATCCGGAAATGTCCTCATCGGCTACGGCACCGGCCACACCCCCACCACCCGCCGACGCTCCCGAAAGGCCCCCGCAACCCCCGGCCAGCCACCTACGGCTCCGGCCTCCCGGCCCGCGTCCACCTCGCCGGCCGCGCCTGCTTCCCCGGCCGCGGCTGGTGAGCGGCAGGCGCCTCGGGTGATCTCCCCGCTCGTGCGCAGGCTCGCTCACGAGCACGGGGTGGATCTCTCCGCCGTCACCCCCACCGGACCCCGCGGCGTGATCCTCCGCCGCGACGTCGAACGCGCCATGGCCACCCCCGCCGCCTCCACCGTCCCCGCCGCCTCCACCGTCGCCCCGGCGACACCGGGAGCGACCGAGACGACGCCGGCCGCGACCGGGACAGCGTCCGCCGCGACCCGGACGGCATCGGAGGCGACCGGAACCGGAACCCCGCTCCGGACCGAGCGCATCCCCCTGCGCGGGCTGCGGCGGGCGGTGGCCGACAAGCTGAGCCGCAGCCGTACCGAGATCCCCGACGCCACCACCTGGGTGGACGTCGACGCCACCGGCCTGCTCGAGGTCAAGGACGCGCTCCGGCGGGATCGCCCGGACCTCGGCATAGGGCTGCTCGCGCTCCTGGCCCGCAGCTGCGTGGCCGCCCTGCGCCGCTTCCCCGAGCTGAACTCCTCGGTCGACACCGCCCGCGCCGAGATCGTCCGGCACGGCCACGTCAACCTCGGCTTCGCCGCCCAGACCGATCGCGGCCTGGTCGTGCCGGTGGTCCGCGACGCGCACCTGATGACGACCGCGCAGCTCGCCGCCGAACTGACCAGGCTCACCGCCCTCGCCCGCGAAGGCACGCTGCCGCCCGCGGCGCTGACCGGGGGCACGTTCACGCTCAACAACTACGGCGTCTTCGGCGTGGACGGATCCACCCCGATCATCAATCACCCCGAGGCGGCGCTCCTCGGCGTCGGCCGCATCATCGACCGCCCCTGGGTGAAGGACGGCGCGGTCGTGCCCCGCAAGGTCACCCAGCTGTCGTTCACGTTCGACCACCGGGTCTGCGACGGCGGCGCGGCAGGCGGCTTCCTGCGCTTCGTGGCCGACTGCGTGGAGCACCCCGCCGTCCTGCTCGCCCACGTCTGACGGAAGGAAGTGACATCAGGTGGTCAACGTACGCTCGTCTCTGCTCGACCTCCAGTCCTACGTGCCGGGCCGCAAGTCGCCCGGGGCCGTCGTGCTGGCCGGCAACGAGTGCCCGTACGGCCTGCTGCCCGGCGTCGCCGCCCGCCTGGCCGAGCTGACCGGCGGCCTGTCCCGGTACCCGGACATGGGGGCCGCCCGCCTGCTCGAAGCGCTGGCCGCCCGCCACGAGGTGAGCACCGATCGCATCGCCGTGGGGGCGGGCTCGTCCGAGGTCTGCGGGCAGGTCCTGCACACGGTGTGCGGGCCGGGCAGCGAGGTGGTCTTCGGGTGGCGGTCGTTCGAGGCGTACCCGATCCTGACCACGGTGGCGGGCGGAGTCCCCGTACGGGTCCCGCTGCGCGACCACGTCCAGGACCTCCAGGCCATGGCGGCGGCCATCACCCCGCGGACCAGGCTGGTGTTCGTCTGCAACCCGAACAACCCGACCTCCACCCCCGTCGGCGAGGCCGCCCTGCGCGCCTTCGTGGACCAGGTGCCCGAGCACGTGCTGGTCGCCGTGGACGAGGCCTACCACGAGTACGCCGACCCGTCCGCCGTGCCGGACGCGCTCGCGCTCTTCGGCGACCGGCCGAACGTCGTCGTGCTCCGAACCTTTTCCAAGGCGTACGCGCTGGCCGGGCTGCGGGTCGGCTACTGCGTCGGGCCACCGGAGATCATCGCCCAGGTTCGCAAGACGCAGACGCCCTTCAGCGTCAGCGCCCTCGCCCAGGAGGCGGCGATCGCGGCGCTCCGCGAGCGCGAGGAGGTGGACAGGCGGGTCGCCCTCACCCTCAAAGAGCGCGACCGCGTCACCGGCGAGCTCCGGGCCCTCGGCTATGACCTGCCGCCGTCCCAGGCGAACTTCCTGTGGCTCCCGCTCGGTCACGACAGCGCGCCTTTCGCCGACCACTGCCACGCCAGCGGGGTGATCGTGCGGGCGTTCCCGGGGGAGGGCGTGCGCGTCACGGTGGGCCTGCCGGAGGAGAACGCGGCCTTTCTCGCGCCGGCCGCAACCTGGCAACGACAGCAGGGTTGACAACGGACGCCCGGATACAACACCCTTTCACTACTCAAATAGTGAAAGGGTGTTTTCGGTTGATCGAGTTCAACCTGGACCGCGGCTCGGGGGTCTCGACGTACCTGCAGCTCGTTCACCAGGTCAAACAGGCGCTCAGGCTCGGTACGCTGCGGCCCGGTGACCAGTTGCCGACTGCCCGCGAGGTGGTCGAGAGCCTGGCCATCAACCCCAACACCGTGCTCAAGGCGTACCGGGAGCTGGAGCGCGAAGGGCTGGTCGAGGGACGGCAGGGGATGGGGACGTTCGTTCAGCGGGGCGTCGCGGGTGCGACGCTCGCCGAGCACACGCGGCTGCGGCGCGGGCTGGAGGCGTGGGTGCGCGAGGCCCGCGCGGCCGGGCTCGACCAGGAGGACCTGAGGGTGTTGGTCACCGTGGTCCTGGCCGACGCCGCGAAGGCGGGTGCGGCATGAGTCCCGCGCTGGAGGCGACTGGCCTGGGGGTCCGCTATCGCCGTACGTGGGTGTTACGCGACTGCTCGCTGTCCGTGCCCGCGGGACGCGTGGCGGCGCTCGTCGGGCCCAACGGCGCGGGTAAGACCACTCTCATGCACGCGGCCGTCGGCCTGCTGCGGCCCGCGCTGGGAAGCGTCCGCGTGGCCGGCGAGGTGGCGTTCGTGGCCCAGGACAAGCCGCTGTACGAGAGCTTCACCGTCGCCGAGATGCTCACCTTCGGCCGCCGCATGAACACCCGCTGGGACGACGCCGCCGCTGCGGACCGGCTCGCCCGGCTGGGCATCCCGCTGGAGCGGAAGGTGAGCGGGCTGTCGGGCGGGCAGCAGGCGCAGGTGGCGGTCACGATGGCGCTGGCCTGCCGGCCCGACCTGCTCGTGCTGGACGAACCGCTGGCCAACCTCGACCCCCTCGCCCGCCACGGCGTGATGCGCTCGATCATGGCGGAGATGGCCGGGCGGGAGCTGACCGTGCTGCTGTCCTCGCACGTCGTCTCGGACCTGGAGGAGACGTGCGACTGGCTGATCGTGCTGAACGGGGGCCGGCTGCAGGTCAGTGGTGACATCGAGGACCTCCTCGACGGGCATCTCGTGCTCACCGGGCCGGACGGGGCATCGGTGGCGGGGATGCAGGTGGTGAGCGCGAGCCGGGCCGGCAGGCAGGTCAGCATGCTGGTCAGGGGAGCGCCCCCGCTCGATCCTCGCTGGCAGGCGCGGCGCCCCCGGCTGGAGGAGCTCGTCATGGGCTATCTGCGCAGCCCCGAGTCGGCGGCACTTCCGGAGCTGACGGGGGTGAGCGCGTGATCTGGGTGACGTGGCGCCAGCACCGGGCGCAGCTCCTGGTGACGGCGGGCTTCCTGGCGCTGCTGGGGGTGCTGCTGCTGGGTTCGGCGGTGGAGGCGAGCCGGTACGTGACCGAGCACGCCCCGCCCGGCTGCCCGGGGCCCGCTGTGGAGTGCGGAGACCTGGCGGTGGCGCTCGGGCGGCGCTACGACGCGGTCTACTCGGTGTTCGGCTGGATGCCGCTGGTGGCGCCGGCGCTGATCGGGGCGTTCTGGGGCGCGCCCCTGCTCGGCCGCGAGTACGAGCGCGGCACCCACCGCCTGGCCTGGACTCAGGCGGTGCCCGTGTGGCGGTGGCTGGCGGTCAAGCTGTCGATCCTGGGCGGGGCGGTCGTGGCGGGCGGGCTGCTGCTGTCGCTCATGGTGAGCCTGTGGCGGCCGGTGTTCAGGGAAGGGGTCGACTCCACGTTCGGCAATATCGGCGTGTTCAACATGGTCGGCGTGGAACCCGCGGCGTGGTGGCTGTACGCGTTCGCGCTGGGCACGCTGGCCGGCACCCTGTTCCGGCGTACGCTGCCCGCGATGGCGCTGGTCGTGGCCGGGGTGGCGGTGACGATGTTCACCCTGTTCCAGCTGAGCGACTACTACGCCGAGCCGGCGCGCACCGAGCTGTCCGGCACCGTGCTGCTGGACGATCCCGACGCCCGGATGGTGAGCGCCGCCTGGGTGGAGCCGTCCGGGAGGGAGGTAGCCGAGCCGTCGGGGAGCGGCTGCCCGCGTCGGGTGGACGCGGGGCAGAGCAACAGGAACGCCGAGGCGTGGCAGGCGTGCCTGTTCGGCAAGGGCTACCGGTACGCGGTGTACCACCATCCGGCGTCCCGATTCTGGCGCTTCCAGTGGACCGAGGCGGGAATCCTGGCGCTCGCGTCGGCGGTCCTCGGCGGCCTGGCCGTACGCCGTACCCTCCGCCGCCCCGGCTGACGGGCCGGCTCCGCCGGTCAGGCCCCGCTGGTGACCTCGTCCACGCCCCGGTCCAGCCGCAGGCCGCGGGTCTCCCTGAACGAGGTCAGCACCACCACCAGCGACACGGCCGCGAGCCCCACCATGTAGTAGGCGGGCGCGACGGCGCTGCCCGTCGCGGAGACCAGCCCGGTCGCCGCGAACGGGGCGGTGCCGCCGAACAGCACGTACGCCGCCGTGTACCCGATGGCCGAGCCGCTCGCCCGCACCTTCGCGGGGAACATCTCCACCAGCGCGGGCACGTTGGAGGTGCCGATCACCGCCACGAGCATCGCCAGCACCGACGTGCCGACCATCGCCCCGGCCAGG
The DNA here is from genome assembly GCF_053603495.1 of Nonomuraea sp. NPDC004186. Taxonomy (NCBI): domain Bacteria; kingdom Bacillati; phylum Actinomycetota; class Actinomycetes; order Streptosporangiales; family Streptosporangiaceae; genus Nonomuraea; species Nonomuraea sp. NPDC004186. The sequence goes on from NZ_JBSGFQ010000008.1 coordinate 93,431, forward strand.
CTCGACCCCATCAGCCAGAACGCCGGCAGCGGCAGCAGCACGAAGCCCGCGCACGCGACGACGAGCATGGGCCGGCGGCCGAACCGGTCGCTGGCCGCCGCCGCGAACAGGCAGGCCACGCTGTAGGCGAGCATCGAGACCACGTTCGTGAGCTGGGCCTGGCTCTTGGTGTAGCCGAGCTCCTCCGACATGTACGCGATCATGTAGCTGCTCATCAGGTAGTACCCGACGGCGTTCGTGATGCTGTAGCCGAAGAGCGTCGCGATCTGGCGACCGCAGCGGCGTACGGCCTCGCGCAGCGGCGCCGGCTCGACCGCGTCGTGCTGCTGCAGCGACCGGAACACGGGCGTGTCCTCGACCTTGGACCGCAGGTACAGGCCGATGAGCCCGAGCGGCGCCGCCAGCAGGAACGGGATGCGCCAGCCCCAGCTCTGCAGCGCCTCGGTCGTGACCGTCGAGGTGATCAGGAAGCCGACGCCGGAGCCCGCCACGCTGGCCAGGCCCACGGTCACCGGCACGGCGGCGGCGAAGCGGGCCCGCCGCCCCTCCGGCGCGTACTCCACGATGAACGCCGACGCCCCCGTGTACTCGCCGCCGGTCGAGAACCCCTGGGCGCAGCGCAGCAGGAACAGCAGGATCGGCGCGGCCATGCCCCAGGAGGCGTAGGTGGGCAGGATGCCGATGAGGAACGTGGCGCCGCTCATCGTCAGGATAGTCAGCGCCAGCATCCTGTTGCGGCCGAGGCGGTCGCCGTACCTGCCGAAGAAGGCGGCCCCGAGGGGGCGGGCGACGAACCCGCCCGCGAAGATCGCCCAGGTGGCGAGCAGCCCGGCCGTCGTGTCGTAGTCGGGGAAGAACAGCTTGGCGATCGTCGCGGACATCACCGCGTACGCCGCCGAGTCGAACCATTCGACGAAGTTGCCGATGGCGGAGGCCAGGGTGACCTTGCGCCGGACGTCAGTGGAGGCGTGGGGGGTCATTGCTTGCTCCCTATTTCTGGTGACGGAGTCGGAGCTGGGCGCGCTGGATCTTCCCGGTCGCCGACCGGGGCAGCTCGTCCACGAACTCGATCTCCCTGGGGTAGGCGAAGCGCGAGTGCGTGGTCTTGGCGAACTCGCGGATCTGCCGTGCCAGCTCCTCGCCCGGCAGGTGGCCGGGCGCCGGCCGGATCCACGCCTTGACGGCCTGGCCGCGTACGGGGTCGGGTACCCCGGCCACGCCCACGTCCGCGACGGCGGGATGGGCGCGCAGCGCCTCCTCGATCTCGTCGGGGCCGACGCGGTAGCCGGAGGTCTTGATCACGTCGTCGACGCGGCCGAGGAACCAGTAGTAGCCGTCCTCGTCCACCCGCGCGTGATCCTTGGTGTGGAACCACTCGCCGCCGAACACCTCCCGGGAGGGCTCGGGGCGGTTCCAGTAGCCGAGCGGGAACTGCGGGTTGCTCCGCGCCCGCAGGCAGATCTCGCCGACCTCGCCCGCCGGGACCGGCCGCTCGTGCTCGTCGAGGAGCGCCACGTCCCAGCCGGGCAGCGGCCGCCCCATGGACCCCTCCTTGACCGGGACGCCGGGGAAGTTCCCGATCAGCGGGTACGACTCCGTGGAGCCGTAGTAGTCGAGCAGCGTGACCCCGAACTGGTCGCGGAACCAGCCGATCAGGTCGGCGGTGAGCGGCTCGTTGGCGCAGCAGATCGTACGGAACCGCTGCGGATGACGGCGGCCCGCGTCGGGCAGTTGCTCGCGCATCTTGCGCAGGAACGTGGGGTTGACCAGGCCGGTCGTGACGCCGTTGCGCGCCATGCTGGCCAGCAGCCCCTCCGGGTCGAACCCGGCCGCCGGACGGTAGACCAGGTGCGTCGCGCCCGCCCTGAGCGGACCCATGAGCTTGGCCATCGACCAGGCCCACTCTCCCGCGCCGTAGAAGACGTCGCCGGGACGCAGGTCGTGGCAGTGCCGGAACTCGTTGTGGCCGAGCAGCGTGCGGTGCGCGTGCACGATGCCCTTGGCGGGGCCGGTCGTGCCGGAGGTGTAGAAGATCAGCGCGGGGTCGTCGGCGGCGGTGTCGGCGTCCTCGAACTCCGGCGTCAGCAGGCCGATCGCCGGGTCGTCCACGTCGACCACGGTCCCGCCGTACCCGCTCGCCCGCCGGATCGCGCCCGCCTCGGTGACCAGCACGGACGCGCCCGAGTCGGCGAGCCGGTAGGCGATCTGGTCGTCGGCCCAGAGCAGGGACATGGTCACGAGCACGGCGCCGGTACGCAGCACGCCCAGGTACGTCGCCGGGGTGTCGGTGCGCTGGGGGAGCATGACCGCGACCCGGTCGCCGGGGCGGACGCCGAGGCCGTGCAGGCAGGCGGCCACCTGGCGGGAGCGGTCCTGCACGGCGCCCCAGCGGACCTCCTCGCGCGCTCCCGTGTGATCCTCGAAGATCAGCGCCAGGTTCTCGCGGGGGTGGCGGTCGGCCACGTCCACGGCCATGTTGTAGCGTCCGGGAACGCTCCACTCGGTCACTTGGCGCGTTCCTTCAGAAAACGGGCCATCTCCCGCTGGGGTTCGCCCGTGGCGTACGCGGCGGCGTGCACCTTCTTCGCCGCCGCGACCGAGTCGGCCAGGGCGTCCCGCTCCAGCTCCCTGAGCCGGCCCTTCGTCAGCGCCACCGCACCGGAGGGCAGCGCGGCCAGTTCCTTGGCCTGCGCCACGGCTGCGGCCAGCACGTCGTTCTCCGCCACGAGCCTGGTCAGCAGGCCGAGCCGCTCCGCCTCCGCCCCGTACACCAGGCGTCCGGTCAGCGCGAACTCGATGGTCTTCGCGCGGCCGAGCACGCCCCACATGGCCCAGATGCCGGTGATGCTCGGGATGCCCGACAGCACCTCCGGCTGGCCCATCCGGGTGCCCGCGTGGCCGATGCGCAGGTCGGCCAGCAGCGCGAACTGGAACCCCGACCCGGCCGCCACCCCGTTCACCGCGGCCACGACCGGCTTGTCCAGGTCGAGCACCGCGCGGTAGAGCCGGTCGAAGCCGTCGATCCAGGCGTCGGAGGCGGCGTGGTCGTCGGGGTCGATCCCGGCCGTCTCACCCAGGTCCTGACCGGCGCAGAAGGCGCGCCCCGCCCCCGTGAGGACGACGGCGCCCACCTCCGGGTCGGCGCCCGCCGCGCGCAGCAGCTCGATCAGCCGCTCCCGCATCCCGGCGGTCCAGGCGTTCAGCTTCTCCGGGCGGTTCAAGGTGATCACCGCGACGGGTCCGTCACGGTCCAGCAGCACACTCACTAGCGTCCCTCCGCAGGTCAACGGGCTTGTCGGGGATATAACCAGGTCCTGCGGGGTGCTGGCCAACATCAATGTGGACTCTTGGCGATATCAGAGCGATATGGTCAGGCTGATGGAGCTACGCCACCTGCGGTATTTCGTCATGGTCGCCGAGGAGCTGCACTTCGGCCGGGCCGCCGAGCGGCTGCACATGGCGCAGCCGCCGCTGTCCCAGCGCATCCGCGACCTGGAGCGGGAGCTGGGCGTCCGGCTGTTCGACCGCAACCCGCACCGTGTCTCGCTCACCGAGGCCGGCGCGCTGCTGCTCGAGCACGCGCGCGGGGTGCTGGAGCGGGCGGACGCGGCCCGCGAGGCCATGCGCCGCATCCGCCCGGGCGACTCGGGCGTGCTCCGGGCCGGGGTGCCGCCGGACACGACGCCGATGGCGCTCAGGACGCTGGTGGCCACGTTCGCCGAGCGCGTTCCCGACGTGCTGCTGGAGCTGCACGAGCTGACCACCGCCAGCCAGCTCGCCAAGCTGCGCGCGGAGGAGCTCGACGTGGGCCTCGTCCGGCATCCCTGCGACACGGTGGGGCTGGAGTCGAGCGAGGTCGTCCACCGGCGGCTCGGCGTGGTGCTGCCCGCCGGCCACCGCGCGGCCGGTCAGGAGGTGGTACGCCTGCGCTCGCTCGACGGGTCACCGCTGGTGATCTTCCCCCGGGAGATGGCGCCTCAGCTGTACGACCACGTGCTGGAGGCGTGCCGGGACAACGGGTTCCTGCCCGGCGCGATCAGGCACGCCAGAAACCCTCACTTCGTGCACGGCCTCGTCATGTCGGGGCTGGGGGCGCACCTCAACGAGGAGCCGTACGACGAGCTGCCCGCCGGGCTGGTGTGGCGGCCGATCGACGAACCCCGGCTGACCTGGTCGACCTCGGCGGTGTGGCTGCCGGTGCAGGGCGGCGAGGTCGCCACCGCCTTCGCCGCCGCGGCCCTCGCGGGGCTGCGCGAGGTCGGCCATGCCTAGCGCCGCGGTCCGCGACGGCGGAGGTCAGCGGGCCTGGCGGCGCCAGACCGAGGGGCTGAGAGCGCGGGCGCGCTTGAACGCCACGCTGAAGGCGAAGGCGTCCTCGTACCCGACCTGCCGCGCCACGGTGGCGACGGTCGCCTCGGTGTCACGGAGCAGGTCCGCCGCCAGGGCCATGCGCCAGCCGGTGAGGTAGGTGAGCGGGGGCTCGCCGACCAGGCCGGTGAAGCGCGCGGCGAAGGCGGCGCGGGACATGCCGACCTTGGCGGCCAGCTCGGCGACCGTCCATCGGTGGGCGGGGGCCTCGTGCAGCAGGCGCAGTACGTCCCCGATCGCGGGGTCGGCCAGCGCCCGATGCCAGGCGGGCAGGGCCGGATCCGGCCTGGCGCACCATGCGCGCAACGCCAGCACGAGCACCAGATCCAGCAGGCGGTCGAGGATGGCGTCCTGGCCGGGTTCGTCGCAGGCGATCTCGGTGGCCAGCAGATCCAGCGCCGCTCGGGTCCGCGGCCCGGCGGGCACGACCGCCAGCGGCGGGAGCATGTCCAGCAGGCGGTCGCCCACGTCGCCGCGGAGTTCGTACGCGCCCCGGATCATGACCGTGGCCCCGGGCAGGCCGTCACCGTAGGTGCGGGGCGCCAGGCTCCGGTTCGCCGCCACCTGGTCGCCGCCGACGGCGTACTTCTTCTGTCCCTGAATCACCACCTGGGGTGGGGTGGAGGGGCTGTCGGCGATCGTGTAGCGGCTCGTGGCGCTGATGAGGGCGATGTCACCGGCGGCGAGATGGACGGGGGCGGCGTCCTCGCCGAGCCGGACCGACGCGTGGCCGCCGAGCGTGGCCACGACCGTGAGCGGGGGAGCGTCGGCGAAGCCCAGCGACCACGGCGGCCGCTGGACCAGCTTCCTGACCAGCGCGTTCCTGGCGCGGGCCCGGTGCAGCAGATCGCTCAGGACATCCATGCCCATCACGGTAGACGATCACAAAGGTATCCCGGATGTTCTCCCATGGATCGTCTTCGCGTTGTGGAGTTCCCTTGGGGGAATGACGAACATCCTCATCCTGGGCGGCAACGGCAAGACCGGCCGCCGCATCGTCCGGCGTCTGCGGAGCGCCGGCCATCCGGTACGGGCGGTGGCCCGTACCAGCGGAGACCTCCCCTTCGACCTGGGCGATCCGACGACGTGGGCGCCCGCGCTCGACGGCGTCACCGCCGCCTACCTCATGGAGCCGGACCTGCGGGGGAGCGTCGACCACCGCGCGCGCATCCCCGGGTTCGTGGCCGAGGCGGTCGCGTCGGGGGTGCGGCGGCTGGTGCTGCTGTCGGCCTACGGCGTCGGCGAGGCCGGCGACAGCCATCCCCTCAAGCCCGCCGAGCAGGCCGTGCGCGACTCCGGCGTCGGCTGGACCATCCTGCGGCCGGACTGGTTCGCGCAGAACTTCAGTGAGAGCTTCTGGCGGCAGGGGGTTCTCTCCGGGGAGCTGGTCCTGCCCGCCGGTGACGGGGGTACGCCGTTCATCGACGCCGAGGACATCGCCGAGGTCGCCGCGGCCGCGCTCACCGAGGACCGCCATGGCGGCCGGACCTACCAGCTGACCGGACCGCGGGTGATCGGCTTCGGCGAGGCGGCCGACCTCATCGGCAAGGCCACCGGGCGTACGATCCGTCACGTCGACGTCGAGCCCGAGGTCTTCGTCGAGCGTCAGGTCGCCAATGGCGTCCCCGCCGACGTCGCCCGGCTGCTCACCGGCCTCTTCGTGGCCGTCCGCGACGGCCGGGGCTCGCCGGTCTCGGACGGCGTGGAACGGGCCCTCGGCCGGCCGCCGAGGTCGTTCGAGGACTACGTCGTCGAGACCGCCGCCGCCGGCCACTGGGACTGACCACCGAGGGCTGCCGGATGTGCCGCGTCCGCCGGGCAGGAAGCGATGGGCGCAGAGCGGGACCAGCTTCGGCGCCCATCGCCGGCCCGTGCCCCGCGATCCGGCGCGCCTCCTCCTCGCCGTCGCGCCAGTCCGGCCAAGGGCATTCCCAACCTCGCTGCCCGCGATGCTAGGGTCCGGCCATGGATCACGAGCGATCAACGGGGCCGACCGGCTTCAGGTAGTCCGCCAGGAGATCCCTGGCGGTGCTACCAGGGGAGCCCCATGTCCCGCACCGCCCATCACCTTGACCGCCCGATTCCCGCTGGAGGTGATCGGCGGGGAGACCCGTGGCGATCGGTGACGATAGCCGATCTCCGTTACAGCGCCGCGTGCCTGCGCGAGGCAGAACGAGCCGGTCATCGACCATGCCCGGCCTGCGTCCGCCGCAGGGTCGACGTCTACTCCTGGGCCAGGGCCGATCGTCGGGACCGGTCGGTGGCGGAATGGGCCAAGATCGAAGAGCGCCGAGCGCGCCAGCGCCTGCGTCTCCAGCTCGAAGCGATCCGCCAGAGCGCCAACGCCACCGAGGCCGTCGACGATCTCGAGGTCCACCCTGCCCGACACCGTCGCAACGCCATCTGGCTGTACTGATCAGGAGATACCCCCTCTATCGGTACGGCCTGCCGCGTACCCGTACCGGCGGCACCCCGAGCGTCTCGACGACCGCTGTGCCGCCGGGCCTCTGGGATCGGCTCAGTTGAGCGCCTGGAAGCTGCCGATGTTGCCGTACCTGTCCTCGCCGGGCTCGACCGGGTCGAAGATCCTGGTCCGGCAGTCGAAGTCCGGGAAGATCAGGATCGTGCCCCGGGTCCGGTTCACCACGGCGGTGTCGTCGCCGAAGCCCTGATGGCAGACGAAGGGCTCCGGATCGACGACCGTCGCCACCTGGCCGTCAGATGAGTAGAGGCGTACGAACCCTGGCGCGGCGGAGGCGGGACCGGCGCAGGCGAGCACGAGCGCGCCGGCGGCGGCCATGGCTGAGAGGGCGGAAAAACGTCGCATCGGGTTTCCTTTCGGGGAGCTGATCAGGGAATATAACATTCTGTAGTCGATCTGCTACCGAAAATAACGACCGCTGCGGGTACATCGTTGTTTCCTCGGAAGGCGCTGACGACCAGGTTCGGTGTCGAAAGCGGAGCCATGACCTCGGTGTCCCGGTGGCCTCGGCGGTGCGGACTGATGAGCACGACCAGTCCTTCTGCGCCGAACGAATCTACATCGTAAAGGCGTCGGGCGGGAATGGTGCAACAACCTGACCAACATCCGACCTTCGCCCCGAGTGGATCGTCGGACGTCGCGTGTATTGTGGCTGTTCAGGGGCATATTCGGTCACGGGAGTCGGGCTGAACGTTGATGGCCGGCAGAGGGTGTGATCGCGGTCCTGGTCCTCGCTGGAGCGGTCTCAGGCTCGGCATTTCTCTGATCAAAGGCTCGATCATGGAACTTCAGAACCAGACCGCGCTGGTGACCGGAGGCGGCTCGGGCATCGGCCGGGCGGCCGCGCTGGCGCTCGCCCGCGAGGGGGCCTTCGTCATCGTCGCCGGTCGCAGCGCCGATCGCCTCACCGAGACGGTCGCGGAGATCGAGGCCGCGGGTGGCAGGGCTCGTGCCGTTCCCACGGATCTCAACGACCTGGACGCGCTGCAGCGGCTTGCCGACGAGGCCGGCGACGTCGACATCCTGGTCAACAACGCGGGCGTCTACCCCTTCATGCCGACCCCGAAGCAGGATCTGGAGTCGTTCATGCAGGTGTTCGACACCAACGTGCGGGGGCCGTTCTTCCTGACCGCCGCCCTCGCGCCGAGGATGGGGGCCAAGGGGTCCGGCAGCATCGTCAATGTCAGCTCGATCGCCGCTCTTCAGGGCATCCCGGACGCCGCCGCGTACGGGGCGACGAAGGCCGCTCTCGACGCCCTCACTCGCTCTTGGGCCGCCGAGTTCGGCGATCGCGGGGTGCGGGTCAACTCCGTCGCCCCTGGCAACACCAGGACCGACAACGTGGTGAAGGCCCTCGGTGAAGAGATGTTCGAGGAGTGGGGGCGTACGGGCAACCCGCTCGGCCGCCTCGGCCGTCCGGAGGAGGTCGCCGAAGCGATCCTCTTCCTCGCCTCCCCGCGGTCGAGCTATATCACCGGGGTCACCCTGCCGGTCGACGGCGGCTACGTCGCGCGCGGCTGAGCCGGCTTCGGCGGGGTCGGGTCCGTCGCGGTGTCCGACCAGCTCGCGAACAAACGCCGTATCCCGGCCCCAGCGGACCTCAGCGTCGAGCGGGGGATCAGCCGAGCGGGACCTCTGCCGAGCGGGAGGGGACGGCGTCGAGCGTGTTGAGCGTGGCGCGGTCGAAGGTGATCGTGGCGGCGGCGATGTTCTCTTCGAGGTGCTTGATGCTGGAGGTGCCGGGGATGAGCAGGACGTGGGGGGCGTGGTGCAGCAGCCAGGCGAGGCCGACCTGTGAGGGTGTGCGGTCGAGGGACGCCGCCGCGGTGAGGACGGCCGCCTCGTCGGTCACCTTCGGCATCTGGGGGAAGGCGCCACCGAGGGGGAAGAACGGGACCCAGGAGATCCCCTCGGCCTGGCACAGCTGGAGCAGGGCTTCGTCGTCGCGGGTGACGAGGCTGTAGGCGTTCTGTACGCAGGCGATGCCGGCCGGTATCGCCCGGCGCAGCCCGTCGAGGGTGACGCTGCCCAGCCCGATCGCGCCGATCTTGCCCTCGTCGCGCATCGCCGTCATCACGGCGAGCTGGTCGTCGAGGTCGACCGCCTGTTCGCCCGTGGCCCGTAGTCCGGGGCCGGCGTCCAGGCGGCGCAGGTTCACGACCGGGATCTGCTCCAGGCCGAGGCTGATGAGATTGTCCTCGACGCTGGCGCGGAGTTCTTCGGGTCGCTGTGCGGGGCGCAGTGGGATCGGGCCGCCGGGGTTGGGGTCGGCGCCGACCTTGCTGACGACCATGACGTCGTCCTGCGGCCGGATCGCTTCGCGCAGGAGCTCGTTGGCGAAGCCGTTGCCGTAGAACTGGGCGGTGTCGATGTGGTCGACGCCGAGGTCGATCGCGCGGCGCAGGAGCGCCAGGGCCGTATCGCGGTCGTGGTGCAGGCGTTCGAGCTGTGCGGTGCCGTAGCCGACGCGGGAGACGGCACGTCCGGCGAACGGCGCGGTCCCGCCGGGCCGAAGGGCGTTGACCGGCTGTTCGTCGGAAAGGGGGTTGCTGGAGGCCATGAGGATCCCGTCCACGTAGGATGTCAGAGATAACGGAGGATCCTCCGCTATCTCTGACTGACTATAGAGCAATACCGGAGGTTCCTCCGCTTTGAGTTCGCCCGAATCGGCGTCCGCCGGCACCTCCGCCGAGCGGCCGGCCGCGACACAGCGCCCGCTGCGTGCCCACGCCCAGCGCAACCGGGACACGCTCATCGCCGTCGCCCGGACCGCCTTCGCGGCGGCCGACGACACCGTCCCGCTCGAAAGCATCGCCCGTGAGGCGGGTGTCGGCATCGGCACCCTCTATCGCCATTTCCCCACCCGCGAAGCGCTGGTGGAGGCCGTCTACGCCGCCGAGCTCGACGACATCGCCACGAGCGCCCCCGCCCTGCTCGAACGGTTCCCGCCGCAGATCGCGCTGCGCGCCTGGATGGAGCGGTACGCGGCGTTCAGTGCGGTGAAACGCGGGATGGCCGACGCGCTGCGCGCCGGCCAGGCCTCGGGCCGTATCCCGACCTCCACCACCAGGGAACGCATCACCGCCGCGATCGCGATGATCCTCGCCAAGGGGGCCGAAACGGGCTCACTCCGTGCGGACGTCGACCCGGACGAGGTCACCACGATGCTCCTGGGCATCTTTCTCGCCACGGCGGCCCGCGATACCCCCGAGCAGACCGGCCGGCTCCTGGACCTGCTCGTCGATGCCCTCCTCCCCGGGGCGGGCCGGTAGCGGCGGGCCCGGGGCAGCCCGCGCCCAGCGACAGGACCGAGCGTGCGGAGGTGGCACGCCCACGGATCGCGCCGCACTCCTGACGTGATGGCACTCAGCCCACCGGGCGATCGCGAGGTGTTCGGTGAGGAAGAGGCGGGCGTCGCTGTCAGGACGGGTCGCTCCGGGGGTCCGGCCTGACAGCGAGGTCGTCGACGGGCGAGAGGGTGGCCCAGACGTGCGGGCAGGTCAGGCGGGAACGGCGCGGGCGATGCAGATGCGAGCCTGCAGCCGGGGCCCGGCCTCGTAGAACATGAACTCGACCCCGCCCTGGGTGCCGAACGAGGGCGCGGCCACGCGGCCGTTGTCCGAGGCGATCGGCGAGTGGAAGACGCCGAGGTGGACCTCTTTGTCGAAGGCGTTGCCGACCTCGGTGATGCGCATGTTGCCGTCGTTGCCGTGGTACGCGACGTACGTGGTGCCGTTGCGCTTGACCAGGGACGGGCCCGAGATGTCGGTCACGCCGTCGGGTTCGGGGTTGACCAGCGGTTGCTGGCTGAACTGCCAGCCGTCCCAGCCGTTGGGGGACCAGCCGTAGAAGAGGCGGCGGCCGTTCTTCACGCCCATGAAGACCATGACGTACTTGTTGCCGCGGCCCGGAAGGGAATGCTCGAAGACCCGGGCGTAGGAGGTCTCGGAGGTGCCGGACACCAGGCGGGTGCTCAGGATGGGGGTCTCGTCGGTGAAGGTGATGCCGTCGGTGGAGCGGGCCACGCGGGTGGTGAAGTTCTCGCCGTGGAAGTAGCAGAAGAACTGCTTCGTGGCGGCGTCCCAGGTGACGTGCGGCGAGGACACGTGGCTGACCGTCGTGGTGGGCAGGTACCTGTCGATGATCGGGTTGCCGCTGTAGTCGTGGAACGGGCCCTCCAAGGTGTCGCTGAAGGCCACGCAGATGCCGCCGGGGTTCTCATGAGGGGCGTAGTAGAGGTAGTAGCGCGAGCGCGGGTTGTCGAGCTTGTCATACACCCCTCTGATGCAGGGGAAGATGAACTCCCCGGTGCGGTTGTAGTGCAGGGGGAGGGCCAGAGCGTCCCGCACGTATCGGAACACCGGCATGCCCGCCGGCTGGGCGGCGGTCCCGGCGCCGGCCGGCCGGGCGACGAGGCCGGCGGTGGCCACGGCGCCCAAAGACCCGGCACCCAGAGAAGCGGCGCCGCGTAACACGCCGCGTCGGGTGGGCGGACGTAAGTCCCGGCCTGATTGATGGATGGTCAACATGCCCTCCGATCCTGGTCGCGACAGGCGATGGGCGCCGTGCGGCCGGCAATGCCTTCGGCCCGCCGTCGTCGGCGTCACTGTATGTTGCCATGGCTGGAGGAAGCCGTACCACCTGATAATACGAATTACTCAGCGATTATCTCTTGACGCCCAGCTCTGCCCGGTCCCAGAATGACCGAACTAATACGCATTATCGAAACGACAGGTGATACGCACTGTGACTGCTTCAGGGCGGCGGCTGACGCAGCAGGACATCGCGCGCATGGCTGGAGTGAGCCAGACGACGGTGTCCCTGGTGCTCAACGGAAGGGCCGAGGGCGAGGTACGGATCTCGCCCGAAACCCGCGATCGGGTCCTTCAGGTGATCAGGGAGACCGGGTACGTGGCCGACCCCGCCGCGCGTCGGCTCGTCGAGCGGCGCAACCGCATCTACGGCGTGTTCACCTACGAGGCCGTCTTCCCCGCGGAGAGCGCCGACTTCTATCACCCGTTCCTGGTCGGGATCGAGGAGTGCGTCGAGGAGGCGGGCTGCGACCTGCTGCTGTTCACCAGCGCCAAGGTGCAGCAGGGGGAGCGGCGGCGGATCTTCAGCGCGGAGAGCCGGATCCGGCTGGCCGACGGATGCGTCCTGCTCGGCCGGACGATCGACCGGGAGGATCTGTCCAGGCTGCTGTCCGAGGGCATTCCGTTCGTCTCGGTCGGCCGCCGCGACGACGCGGGCGGTCCGGTGCCGTACGTCGGAGCGGACTACCCGCCGGCGGTGCGCGCGCTGGTCGAGCGGGCGGCGGCGCTCGGGCACCGGCGGATGGCCTACGTCGGAGCGGGGGAGGGCCCGGAGTCCTACGCCGACCGGTTTCGCGGTTTCACCGAAGGGGTGGCCGCGACCGGCGTCGAGGGGCTGCACCTGACCACCGCGGACGGGCTGTTCGACTGCGGCGCGACCGTGGTGTTCGCCGAGGAACTGGCCGACGGCGTGGCCATCGCCGAGGCCGCCGAGGCCCGCGGGCTGGACGTGCCGCGCGACCTGTCCATGGTCGCGATGGGCGCGCCCACGAGGCCGGTGTCGACCGACATCGACTTCTCCGGGCTCCGCATCCCCCGGCGGGAGATGGGCCGCAGGGCCGTCGAGCTGCTCACCCAGGTGCTGGAACGCGGCGGCATCCCGCAGGAACTGCTGGTGTGCGAGCTGGTCGAGGGATCGACGCTGGCACCCGTACATGAGGAGAGGTAATCCCCCACGTGGTTGAGATATCGGCAGACGCGCTCGTCGTCGGCGGTGGGCTGGGCGGCGTGGCCGCCGCGCTGGCCCTGCTGCGGGCCGGGCGATCGGTGGTGCTCACCGAGGAGTACGACTGGCTGGGCGGCCAGCTCACCAGCCAGGCGGTGCCGCCGGACGAGCACACCTGGGTGGAGCGGTTCGGCGTCACGGCGAGCTACCGCGCGCTGCGTGACGGCATCCGGCGCTACTACCGCGACCATTACCCGCTGACCGAGCGGGCGCGGGCGTGGCCGGAGCTGAACCCGGGCGCCGGGCACGTCAGCAAGTTGTGCCACGAGCCCAGGGTCGCGTTCGCGGTCATCGAGGCCATGCTGGCCCCGTACCGGGGATCGGGCAGGCTGCGCGTGCTCCAGCCGTACCGGCCGGTCGGGGCCGAGGTGGACGGCGACCGCGTCACGGCCGTGCGGCTCGTGCACCGCGACGGGGGCGACGAGATCACCGCGGTGGCGCCGTACGTGCTGGACGCCACCGAGACCGGCGAGCTGCTGCCGCTGACCGGCACCGAGTACGTGACCGGCTTCGAGTCGCAGGCCGACACCGGCGAGCCGAGCGCCCCGGCGGCGGCGCAGCCGATGAACATGCAGGCCGTGTCCGTGTGCTTCGCGATCGACCACGTGGACGGTGACCACACCGTCGACAAGCCCGCGTCGTACGACTTCTGGCGCGCCTACCAGCCGCCCTTCTGGGGCGACCGGCTGCTGTCGTGGCGCTGCCCGAGCCCGCGGACGCTGGAGATCGTGGAGCGTTCCTTCACCCCGAACCCGGGTGACGACCCCCGCCTGGTGGCGGCCGACCAGCGGGTCAACCCGGGGGACGGCAACCTGTGGACGTTCCGCAGGATCGCCGCCCGCGACAACTTCCTGCCGGGCGCGTACGACAGCGACATCGCGCTGGTCAACTGGCCGATGATCGACTACCTGGAGGGGCCGGTCATCGACGTGCCGGACGCCGACCGGCACCTGGCGGCGGCCCGCGAGCTGTCGATGTCGGTGCTGTACTGGCTGCAGACCGAGGCCCCCCGCCACGACGGCGGCACCGGTTATCCGGGCCTGCGGCTGCGCGGCGACGTCACCGGCGGCGCCGACGGGCTCGCCCAGGCCCCCTACATCCGCGAGTCCCGGCGCGTCCGGGCCCTGACCACCGTCACCGAACAGGACCTGTCCGTGGCGGTACGCGGCGACAAGGGCGCCGTCTCCTATCACGACTCGGTGGGCGTGGGCATGTACCGCATCGACCTGCACCCGTCGACCGGCGGCGACAACTACATCGACGTCGCCTGCTCCCCGTTCGAGATCCCTCTCGGGGCGCTGATCCCGCAGCGGATGAGCAACCTGCTGCCCGCCTGCAAGAACATCGGCACCACCCACATCACCAACGGCGCCTACCGCCTGCACCCGGTGGAGTGGAACGTCGGGGAGGCGGCCGGCGCGCTCGCCGCCTTCTGCCTGGACCGCGCCACCACGCCGCACGCCGTGCGCGCGGACGGCCGGCTCCTGGCCGACTACCAGGACCGGCTCGTCCGCGACGGCGTGGAGCTGCGCTGGCCCGACGTCACCGGCTACTGACGCCAGAAGGAGATCCCCCATGAAAGCACCCCTGGCTGCCCTTGCGCTGGCCGCCCTCCTTACGGTCACCGCCTGTGGCGGCGGTGAAGCGCCGGCCGCGCAGGGCCCGCAGCCGCTGCGCATGTCGATCTGGACCTCCAACGAGGCCCACCTGAAGCTGTTCAAGGAGATCGCCGCCGAATACCGCACGTCCCACCCGCAGGTCGGCGAGATCACCTTCGACCCGATCCCGTTCGAGAACTACACCACCACGCTGACCACGCAGATCGCCGGCGGCAACGCCCCCGACCTGGCCTGGATCCTCGAGAACTCCGCCCCCGACTTCGTCGGCTCCGGCGCCCTCGTCCCGCTCAAGAGCAAGGTCGAGAACGCGGCCGAGCTGGTCCCCGCCGCCACCCGGCTGTGGGAGCGCGACGGCGAGCTGTACGCCTACCCGTTCTCCACCTCGCCTTTCGGCGTCTTCGTCAACACCGACCTGGTCAAGGCCGCGGGCCAGAAGGCGCCGCGCGAGCTGATCAAGGCCGGCCAGTGGGACTGGGAGCACGCCAACGAGATCAACAAGGCCGTGGCGGCGAAGGGCAAGAACGGCCTGACCATCCTCAACTTCGACTACAAGGCCTGGGACAACCTCGCCACCGTCTGGCAGGGCTGGGGCGCCAAGGCGTGGAGCGACGACGGCGGCACGTGCCAGTTCAACGCGCCCGAGATGGTCGAAGCCATGACGTTCATGCACAAGGCGATCTTCACCGACAAGTCCATACCGGGGCCGGGCACCTCCGTGGACTTCTTCTCCGGCGACACGGCGATGGCCGTCGCCCAGATCTCCCGCGCCGCCATGCTGAAGGACGCGACGTTCAAGTGGGACCTGGTGCCGCTGCCCGCCGGGCCGAAGGGCGAGTACGCGGTCATCGGCCAGGCCGGGATCGGCGTGCTGAAGAAGTCGCCCAGGGCCGCGCAGGCCGCCGACTTCCTGGCCTACTTCACCAACTCCGCGAACTCCGCCAAGCTCGCCGCGTACTTCCCGCCCGCGCGTACCTCCCTGCTGACGGCCGACACCATGGCCAAGACCAGCCCCCTGCTGAACGGCGATCAGCTCCAGAAGGTGGTGATCGACGGCATCGAGAAGGGCGTGGTCAAGCCCAGCCACAAGGGGCAGGCCGAGCTGGCCCAGACCGCCAGGGCCGCACTCGACCCGCTGTGGAAGCCGGACGCCGACGTCAAGGCGGTGCTGGACGGCGTGTGCGCGAAGATCCAGCCGCTGCTGGGCGGATGACGTGGCGGTGACGGATCTCGGCAACCGGGTGGCTGACCGCACCGCCGCCCGGCCCCGCCACTTCTGGACCATCCCCCGGCGCGACGCCCTCGTCGGTTACCTGCTGATCTCGCCGCAGCTCGTCGGAAGCGCGCTGTTCGTCCTGCTGCCGCTCGGCCTGGTCGTCTACTACAGCCTCCAGGAGTGGAATGTGCTGGCGGGCACGTTCGAGTTCGTCGGGGGCGAGAACTACGCCAAGCTGCTCGCCGACCCGAACATGGGGCAGGTGCTGACCAGCACCGCGCTCTTCTCGGTCGGCCTGGTCGTGCTCAACCTCGCCCTCGCCCTCATCCTGGCCATCCTGCTCGACCAGCGGCTGCGCGGCACCACGTTCTTCCGCACGCTGTTCTTCTCGCCGGTGCTGGTGTCGCTGGTCGCCTGGACCATCGTCTGGCAGTTCCTGCTCCAGCAGGACGGCGGCATCAACGGCCTGCTCGGCGCGGCGGGCGTGGACGGCCCCAACTGGCTGCGCGGCGAGACCACCGCCCTGCTGTCGGTCGTCGTCGTCCAGGTCGTCAAGAACGTGGGGCTCAACATGGTCCTGTTCCTGGCCGCGCTCCAGGGCGTGCCGCGCCAGCTGTACGAGGCGGCACAGCTCGACGGCGCCGGCGCCTGGACCCGGTTCCTGCGCATCACGGTGCCTCTGATCAGCCCGACGATCCTGCTCACCTCGATCATCACCGTGGTGGGGTCGCTGCAGGTGTTCGCGCAGATCGCCGTGCTCACCCAGGGCGGGCCCGGTATGTCCACCACTGTCCTCGTCTACTACCTGTACCAGCAGGCCTTCCAGTTCCGGCACCTCGGCTACGGCGCCACCCTGTCGGTCCTGTTGTTCCTGATCGTCGCGGCGCTGACGTTGCTGCAGTGGCGGCTGCGCCGGAGGTGGGTCTTCCATGAGTCGTAGGGTCAAGCTCGCGTTGTACGCGCTGCTGTGCGTGTTGTGCGTGCCGTTCGTCTTCCCGACCTGGTGGATGGTCACCTCGTCGGTGAAGCCGATCAGCGACATCTTCGCCTTCCCGCCCGCGCTGGTGCCCTCCAGGTTCGACTTCTCCACCTACAGCCGGGTCTTCGAGCTGCAGCCGTTCGGGCAGCAGTACCTCAACAGCCTCTACATCGCCGCGGTGGTGACCGTCGGGACGATGGCGGTGGCCGCGATGGCCGGCTACGCCTTCGCCCGCATCCGCTTCCCCGGCCAGAACGTGCTCTTCCTGGTCGTGCTCGTCGGCCTGCTGATCCCCAGCGAGGTGACGATCGTCCCGCTGTTCCAGATGTTCCACGCGGCGGGGATGACCGACACGCACTGGCCGCTGATCCTGGTGCCGATCCTGGGCGCGCCCAGCGTGCTGGCGACGTTCATCATGCGGCAGTTCTTCATCACGCTGCCGGACGAGCTGGAGGAGGCCGCCAGGGTCGACGGGCTCGGCCGCTTCGGCACCTTCTGCCGGGTGGTGCTGCCGCTGGCCAGGCCGGCGCTCGGCGCCGTCGCCATCTTCACCTTCCTGCACTCGTGGAACCTCTATCTCGAACCCATCGTGTTCCTGTCGACCCCGTCGAAGTTCACCCTGCCGCAGGCGCTCACCCAGTTCGTCGACGCCTACGGCTCGCCCCTGTGGAACGTGCAGCTGTCCGCCGCCACGATGACCGCCCTGCCCATCCTGGTCGTCTTCGTGCTGGCCCAGCGGCAGTTCATCGAGGGGCTCGCGCACACCGGTCTGAAAGGCTGACCATGCTCTCCCGCCGCACCCTGCTCCGCGCCGCCGCGCTGCTCCCGGCCGTCCCCGTGCTCGCGCCCGCCGCCGCCTTCGCCGCCATCCCCTCCCTGCCGCCGGCTGTGGACCGCACGTCGTTCGCCCCCCACGAGCAGCGCTTCGCGCCGTACCTGGCCACCCTGGCGCCCATGGTCAACGACATGGACTCCAGCGGCTTCTTCGCCGGCGGCTGGTGGCGTACGCCGGCGGCGTCGTACAACGCCCGCGTGCAGGAGCACGTCTTCACGCTGGCCTGGTTCCACGCCAATGCCCGCCCGTGGAACCCGTACGCCGGGGACGCGAGCCTGCTGGCCGCGCTCGACGCGGCGCTCGGCCACTACCTGTCACTCCAGCACCCCGACGGCTCCTTCCCCGAGTACAGCCGTGACCAGCACGGCCTGGCCCCCACCGGGTTCGGCCTCGGCTACCTGGCCAAGACCCTGCGCCTCCTGCGCGCGTCCGGGGCGCTGCCCGCGCGGCAGGCGCAGCTCACCGCCGCGTTGCGCAAGGCCATGACGTGGTTCCTGGACGCCGGCAACCGGGTCGTCTGGCAAGATCGCCTCACCTGGGCGAACCAGACCACCTCGGGCCTGGCAGGGGCCACGCACGCGCTCCGGCTCGACCCCGACCCCGCGCTCGCCACCCGCCTGACCGAGGCGTTCGCCCGGCTCCCCGCGGTCGGCCAGAGCCCCGCCGGCTTCTTCTACGAGGAGGGCGGCCACGACATGAACTACAACTTCGAGGTCATGCTCCCCGAGCTGGCCGACGCCTACCTCCACAGCCAGGACGCGCACCTGGTGGACATGGCCCGCGCGTTCACCGGCTTCCTGTCCTACAACCTGCTGCGCGAGCCCGACGGCGCCGGATACCTGGTCAACGTCGCCCCCTCCACCCGCACCAGCGCCCGCTGGTACGACGAGGTCCGGCCCGACCCCGACAGGACCGCGCTCAACTGGACGTTCACCCGCCAGGTGCCGCTGCTGTCGGCCTTCATGACCGCCCGCGAGGACCTGGCCGACGCCCGTACGGCCTGGGCGGCCTCCACCGACCCGGTGACGCCGCTCGCCAAGCAGGACACCTCGCCCCGCATCCTCACCCACGGCCTGTACGGTGAGCGGTTCCCCAGCAGGCGGCAGCGGGCCGAGGCCATCGCGGACCTGCCCTACCTGCGCTCGAACGACTTCGCCGAGCTGCGCAGGGACGGCAGCCAGGACTTCCTGTACGTCCGCAAGCCCGGCCTGTACCTGGGCGGCTACTTCGGCACGCGCGCCTCCCGCAGCCGTACCGGCCTGACCTTCCTGTGGCACCCCGACGCCGGCACGATCATCTGCGGGCTCAACGACAACAACTACGCCTGCTGGTCCACCGTCTTCCCCGGCCAGGCGCCCGACTCCGACGGCTCCCTGCCCGCCACCTACTTCCACGGCGCCCCAGGCGGCCGCGAATGGAGCGGCGGCCGGGCCCCCGCCGCCCTCGGCATCCGCTACGGCAACGCGAACGTCACCACGGACGTCCTGGTCACCCGCCGGACGATCCGGCGCACGGTCACGGCGAACGCCGCCGCCACCGAGCAGATCCCCCTCGTCCTGCATCCCACGGACGTCCTCACCTTCACCGACGGCACCCGGGCGGCGTTCGGCGGCACGACCACCGCCACCGCCGACGGGTTCGACCTCCGCAGGGGCCGCACCACGATCCGCCTGCGCTGGAACACCCCTTTGCAGGCGACCCTGGCGGCCGGCAGCGTGCGCTACTTCCGCGACGGCGCCCGCCGCTTCCACGCCCTTCGCATCCCGCACCAGGGCACGTTCGACCTCACGGTCATCATGGGGTGACGCGACCGCCGGGCTGGTGACCTCAGCCGTCGCCGATCCGCACGCGGTGGCTGTCGCCGTCGGACAGGAACGCCGCCAGCGCCCGCCCCTGCTCGCCGACGGCGTCGCGGTCGGCTCCGGACAGGCGGCCCAGTGGCGTGACGGCCACCGTGCCGTCCTCGACGGTCCAGGTCGCGCGGACCCGGCCGTCGACCAGGACCACGCGGGCCCCGGCGACCGACAGGCCGCGGTGGGCGTCGTCGATGATCCGTCCGCGGTCGTGGTAGCCGAGGATCGCGTTGTCGAAGGCGGGCAGGAACCGCACCGGCGCGGGCGTGCCGGGGTCGGGACGCGGCGCGTCGGGCAGGTCCAGTAGCTCCCGGCCGCGCTCGTCGCGGAAGGAGACGAGCTCGGGGCGTACCGCGGCGACCGCGCCCGGCAGCCCGGCCAGGCCGCACCAGGCGCGCAGGTCGGCCGAGGCCGCCGGGCCGTAGGCGGCCAGGTAGCGCCGCACCAGCGCCTCGCCGACGGGGTCCGAGCCGTTCGGGGCGGGCGGGTCGATCTCCCGGCCGAGCCAGGAGGACAGCAGCGCGTTGCTCACGCCCGCCTTCGTCCGCCACAGCCCGCGCGGCGGCAGCTGCACCATCGGGATGAGGGCGGCGACCAGCATCTCGCCCAGCACGCGCGGTCCCGGCGCCGGCCAGCGCTCGGCGACCGCCCGCCCGATCTCGCCCATCGAGCGGGGCTCCCCGTCGGCCATCAGCGCCCGGCCCGCCGCCAGGAGCTCGTCGAGGTCCACCCCGTCGAGCTCGCGGCGGTAGGTCCCGAGCATGCGCTGGCGCAGCATGGCGTCGTGGCGGGCGCGCCAGGCCAGGGCGTCCTCCGCGGTGAGGAGGTGAACGGTGCGGCGCATGAGAATGGTCCGCACCAGGCGTCGCCCGGTCAGCAGGTCCGAGAGCGCCGCCGGTTCGAACGCGCGCAGCCGCGACCAGAGCCCCACGAACGGCTCCTGCGGTTCCTGCGCCTGCAGGCCGCACAGGTGCGCGACGGCGTCCCGCACCGGTAAGTCGGCGCGGTCGAGCAGTAGCTGCCGCGCCAGCGTCGCGCGGTTGAGTGTCCGGGTGTCGAGCACAGTCATGCGATCATCCTGCCGCAGCGCGTTCTGTGATGATCAGTACTGGGCGGCGACGTCGATGACCCAGGTCACGCCGAACCGGTCCGTCAGCATCCCGTACAGCGGGGCCCACTGCGCGGGCCCCAGAGGCTGCAGCACGGTCGCCCCGTCGGACAGCCTCTCCCAGTACGCGGTGATCTCCTCGGCCGTCTCGCCGCGCACCGAGACGAAGAACGCGTTCTCTCCCCGGCTGTACGGCAGGCGCGAGGGCACGTCGTAGGCCATGACCTCGAATCCGCCGGCGGCGCTCACCTGGCCCCACATGACCTGGTCGGCCTCGGCCGGCTCCTGCACGTTGCCGGCGTCCTTGTAGGTGACCACGGCCAGGTCCCCGCCGAACACGGACTGGTAGAACGCGAGCGCCGCCCGGGCGTCTCCGCGGAAGTTCAGATGGGTCACGGTGTTCACGGACATGATGTGCTCCTTGGTCGGTCGTCTTTCCGGTCGCCGACCACACTTCCAGGGGTAGCGGTCAGGTTGTGGCCTCTTCTCCGGGCGATACTGGACGGGTGCAGAAAACCTCGGCTCGGCTGCTGTCGTTGCTCTCGCTGCTCCAGGCACCCCGGGACTGGCCGGGAGCGCTGCTGGCCGAGCGCCTCGGCATCAGCCCGCGCACCGTGCGCCGCGATGTCGACCGGCTGCGTGAGCTCGGCTATCCGATCGTGGCCACCAAGGGACCCGAGGGCGGTTACCGGCTCGACGCCGGTACGCGGCTGCCGCCGCTGCTGTTCGACGACGAGCAGGCCGTCGCCCTGGCCATCGCGCTCCAGGCCGCCACCACGACCGGCGCCGGCATCGAGGAGGCCGCGGCCCGCGCGCTGACCACCGTCCGGCAGGTCATGCCCGCACGGCTGCGCCACCGCATCGACGCACTCCAGATCATCGCCGTCGAGCGGTACGCGCCCGATCCCCAGGTCGACAGCGGGGTGCTGGTGTCCGTCGGCGCCGCCGTACGCGCCCGGGAGGTGCTGCGTTTCGACTACGCCTCGCCGGGAGGCGACGACGGCGGCCCGCCGCGCCGCGTGGAGCCCCACCACCTCGTCACCTGGGGCGGGCGCTGGTATCTCGTGGCATGGGATCTCGACCGGGAGGACTGGCGGACCTTCCGGGCCGACCGGATCGCGCCGCGCGTCCCCACGGGGCCCCGTTTCGCGCCGCGCGAGCTGCCCGGGGGAGGGGTGGCCGCCTTCGTGGCCGATCGGTTCCGGGGTTCCGGCGGCTCCGGCGACTGGCCCTGCCGCGGCGAGGTCATCCTCGGCCTGCCGGCCGCCGCCGTGTCCCCCTACGTTCACGACGGGGTGGTCGAGGAGCTCGGCCCGGACCGGTGCCGGCTCATCCTGGGGTCCTGGTCCTGGGTCGGGCTGGCCGCGAGCGTCGGCAGGTTCGACGCCGGCATCGAGGTCGTCGGCCCTGCCGCGCTCAAGGACGCCTTCGCGCACCTGGCCCGCCGCTACGCCGGCGCCTCCTCGTCCCAGGTGGCGTCGGCGGATGACACGATTCGCCATCCGGATGCGTGATCGGGCCATGGCCGGGACCGGGCCGCGATGGCGATGATGGGGCGATGACGAACCCCGACCTGAAGTCCCCGTACGAGCGCGACGGCTACCTCGTCCTCGACCGCGCCCTCGACCCCGGCGAGGTGGGCGAGCTGCTCGAAGAGGCCGTCCGCATCTGCCGGGGCGAGCTCGGCGACATCAGCGGCGCGCTCCCCGCCGGGGACGCCGACAGCGACGACGACGTGCTGCGCAGGTTCCTGTGCGTCCACTACCCGCACAAGCTGTCCGGCCTGATGCTCGACACGATGCGCCATCCGGCGATCGTCTCGGCGCTGACCTCGCTGATCGGCCCGAACGTCAAGGCGATGCAGTCGATGTTGTTCATCAAGTCCGAGGGTGAGCCGGGGCAGGCCTGGCACCAGGACGAGCTGTTCATCCCGACCCGCGACCGTTCGCTCGCGGCGGCCTGGATCGCGCTCGACGACGCCACCGTGGAGAACGGGTGCCTCTGGGTGCTGCCCGGATCGCACCGGCGCGGCGTGCTCTACCCGAACCGCGAGCACGACGACCCCCGCTACGACTGCACGGTGGAGTCCTACGGCTTCCCGTTCGGTGACTCCGACGCGGTGCCCGTCGAGGTCGCGGCGGGGACCGTGGTGGTGTTCAACGGCTACCTGTTGCACAGGTCGCTGCCCAACACCGGACGGCGGGGTTACCGGCGGGCGCTGGTCAACCACTACATGAGCGCCGAGTCCCTGCTGCCCTGGGCCGTCCCGGCGGAGGGGACGGGCATGGCGCAGGCGGACTTCCGGGACGTCGTCCTCGTCGCCGGCACCGACCCGTACGCCTACAAAGGGCTCCAGGACGTGCGCCGGCCGCGGATCCGCCCGAATCGCGACGGCGGCTGTGACAGATGACGATCTCCGTCGATCTGGTGGCCCGGCTCGAGCCGAGTGTCGCGGACTATCCGCCCGGCTCGACGTTCGGCCCGCGGGAGGCCAGGTCGTACCAGTTCGTCTGGCTGCTCCGCGGCAGTGCCACCTGGCTGTGGGACGACGTCGCGCTGTCGCTGACCCCGGGAAAGCTGCTGCTCATCCGGCCGGGTATGCGTGACGCGTTCCGCTGGGATCCCCGCACCCCGACCCGGCACGCGTACGTGCATTTCACGCTCACGGGTCAGGTGCCGGCGGACTGGCCGCTGGTACGGGACCTGACCGGGCGGCACGACCCGATGGGCGCCCTGTGCCAGTATCTGCTCTGGCTGGGCGCCGAGTGCCCGCCGCGGTGGCGGGTCCAGGCCTGCGAGACGCTGCGCCTGCTGGTGCTGACATTCCTGGCCGATCCGGCGCCGGCGCAGCGCCCGCCCTCGGCCCTGCCGTCACCGGTGACCGCGATGCTGCGCGCGGTGCGCGAGCACTGGTCCGACGGGGTGGCCAGGCCGGTGCCGATGCGGGAGCTCGCCTCGGCTGCCCGGGTCTCGCCGAGCACGCTGTGCCGGACGTTCCGCCGCACGTTCGGGGTCGGTCCGGTCGCCGCCCTCGAACTCCTCCGCCTGACCAGGGCCGAACCGCTCCTGTGGCAGAGCAACCTGTCCATGCGGGCGATCGCCGCGCAGTGCGGCTTCGCGGACGCCTACCACTTCTCCCGCCGCTTCCGCGCGATCTACGGGATGGCGCCCACCACGTTCCGCCGCACCGCACCGGAGGCCGCCCCGCCGTCACCGGCGGAGTCCTACGGCCTCACGGTGCTGCAACCGCTCGTCCAGGCCCCCTGACCCAACCCGCAGCGTGCACTCTCACCGGCGCCCGTACGCCTGCGTCAACGCCACCAGGACGGCGAGGCCCGCGACCACGGCGACGCAGTGCTCGGCCACGGCCACCCCGCGAAGTTCGACCGGCTGGTACGTTCCGGCCACCAGCCACGCCAGCCGCCACGCTCCCCATGAGAACAACGACCCGGAGGCGACGAACCCCACGGCCATGGGCAGCCACACCGGCGTCCGCCCGCTGCCCCACGGGCCGAGCGCCCACAGGCTCCAACCGGCGCCCGCCGCGCACAGCGCGCTGTTGGCCATGAGGAGCCTGCCCTGGGTGTCGCACACCGTGAGCAGCCCGTAGGTGCTGCCCGCGGCCCAGGAGATCCAGGTCGCGGTGAGCACCCCGAGCGGCGGCAACACCCAAAGGAAGCGGCCGTCCGCTCGTTCCCGGCCCACCCGTCCGGTGAAGGCGCGGGGCCATCGTTCACGCAGGAAGAGCGGCAGGCCCACGACCAGCGCCACCGCCATGCCCGCGAACCCGACGCCGATGAGCGCGCTCTCCCAGGCCGGCGTGGTGGCCGCCGGCTCGGGTGCGCTCGGCGCCACCAGGCTGGCGACGATCATGTACGGGATCATGGACACCAGGAAGCCGCCGGCGACCCACCCGAGCGGCAGCACCAGCCAGTCCGGCAGCCGCGTCCCCCACGACTGGGCCAGCGCCAGGCCCAGCGCGGCGCCGGCCAGCGCCATCACCACCGTGATCGCGTTGAGCAGCACCCACTGGGCCGTGCCCTGCCACACCTCGGCGGCGATCCAGACCAGCTTGACCAGCAGGTAAAGAGACATCGCCGCCGCCGCGCCGAACCCGGCGACGCGGCGCACCAGCACGAGCGTACGGACCTCGATGTGTAGACGCATGGCAGGAGCCTCGCGGCCGGCGGGGGTGCCCGGGCACCCCCGTAAGAGGCAGGCCCCTCCCCAGTGAGGGGGAGGCGGGCTTCACGGTCGGCCCCGGCGGCTAGGGTGGTTCACATGATCGACTCGACATCGGCCTTGCGGGCACTGCTGTACGACGGCCGCGACGGGGACGGATGGATCCCCGTCACCGGCGGCGAGTCCGGGGCCGATGTCTTCCGCTCCGATGACGGCACCCGATACGCCAAGTGTGTCCCCGCCGATTCCGTGACCTCGCTGGAGGAGGAGCGGGACCGCGTCGAGTGGCTGGGCACGCAGGGCGTTCCGGGCCCGCGCGTCCTCGACTGGCGCGTCACGGCCGACGGCGCCCGCCTGGTGACCAGCGCCGTCGCGGGCGTTCCCGCCGATCGGGTCCCGGCCGCGGAGCTGCGGGCGGCCTGGGAGAAGATCGCGGATGCCGTACGCCGCCTGCACGACCTGCCCGCTCGCGGGTGCCCGTTCGCGCGGGATCTCACATGGATGTTCGCCATGGCCCGCGACGTCGTCGCGCGGGGCGCGGTCAACCCCGCGTTCCTCCCGGAAGAACAGCAGGACACGCCCGCCGGCGAACTGCTCGCCCGCCTCGAGCCCCAGCTGGAGCACCGCCTCGCGCAGGAGGCCGCCGAGACGGTCGTCTGCCACGGCGACCTGTGCCTGCCCAACATCATCCTCGACCCGGAGACCCTGGACGTGGCGGGCTTCATCGACCTCGGCCGCCTCGGACGGGCCGACCCCTACGCCGACATCGCGCTCCTGCTCGCCAACGCGCGGGAGACGTGGCCCGACGAGCGGGAGGCGAGCTTGGCGGACGAGAGGTTCGCCGAGCGGTACGGCATCGTCCTCGACCGTGACCGCGAGCGGTTCTACCTCCACCTCGACCCGCTCACCTGGGGTTAGCGCCGGTAGAAATCTACAATGTAAAGGGCGTCGGTTGGGGCAAACCCCATCCAGAACAGCGCAGAACCACGGGCTCCACGACGGATCTCAGGATTGGCCGCAGGTCGCGGGGCAGAATTTGACCTCGGGGTAGCGTGCGGACGGCTTCTCCAGGAGGGGCTGCCGTTGCGATTTCAGGTGCTGGTCGAGGAAGGCCGCCACGTACGTACGGGTGAGCTCGGCGGCGCGCGCCGCGGGCAGGATGCCGTAGGAGGGTTTGATGCCGAGGGCGCCTGACAGGAGCGGGAGGTCGGTGAAGGATTGGTGGTCCGCGCCTGACAGCACGATCCAGCGCTTCCAGCCGGTGAGCAGTTTCCAGTCGCGCTCCCACGAGTTGTCGCGGCCGCCGGGGACGTGCTGCGGTGAACCGATGAACATGAAGGGCCGGGAGAATCCGGTTTTGGGGATGCGGGCGTAGGTGGTGCCGTCCATGTCGATCCCGGCGCGTATCCGGGGGTCCTTCACCATGGTCGCCATGGCGCCGGCCCCGCCGATGGACTGGCCGACCATGGCGATGTGGGAGCGGTCGATCCGGTCGGCGCCGTTCCAGGTCGAGGGCAGTTGGTCGAGCACGAACGAGACGTCGGCGGCTCGGCCCGCGACCAGGCCTGTGCCGAAGCCGGGGTCGGCGTCGCTGTCGCAGGCGAGGCATTCGGCGACGCGCCCGTCGGCGAGGGTCGTGGCGTAGCTCTCGTAGGTGTGGTCGATGCCCGCGACGACGTAGCCGCGGCTGGCCAGGTCCTCGGCCAGGGCGGTGAGCGTGCTCATCGGTTTGGTGAAGCCGGGGGAGAGCACCACCAGGGGAAGGTCGCGGCCTGTGGGTTCGGCGTCTTTGGTGGCGTTCGTTCGGGTCTTGCTCAGGGTGTCGTCCGGGACGCCCGCGATCCTGCCTCCCTTCAGGGTGAGCTCGGATTCCTTGGGGGTCATGTACGGGGCTCGCTGTCCGTCGCGCTGCTTGGTCGGGTACCAGAGGGTGACCTTGAGTTCTCTGGTTGTGGCGTCGAGGTCCCAGGGGTCGGGGCGGGAGGTGTCGTTGAGGTACAGGGCGGTGGTGCCGACGGGGTGGGGGCCGGTGGGGGCGGGCAGGGTGGCCGGGCCGGTGGGTGTGGCCGAGGGAGCGGCGGAGCGGGGCGGGGTGGGTGCGGAGCAGGCGGACGCGGCGAGGACGGCCAGTCCGGCGGCGACTGCCAGGAGGTGTCTCATCGGAGAGGTCCGTTCACTTGTGCAGCAAGGTCAGGGCCTTGGCCAGGGCGGGGTCTCGCCCGGTGGCCGCGTCCTTCGGGGTGAGGGGTACGTGGTGGTCGGGCGGTACGCCGATCCGGTCGATCACCTCGTGTTCGGGCCCCAGGTGGTGCCGGGTGGGGAAGTTCAGTGTGGTGTTGTTGGCGAGGAGGTACGGCTGTGCCGGTCCGGAGATGACGCCGGCGGTCCTGGTGCCGATCAACTGGCCGACGCGCAGGTCTTTGACGGCGGAGCTGAAGTGTTCGCAGGCCGAGGCGCAGCTGCGGTCGATGAGCACCATCAGTGGCAGGTTGACCAGTGGGACGGTGTCGTCGGTCCGCAGGGTCTCGCACTTGCCGTCGACGGTGCACAGGTGGGCGGTGGCCTTGCCGTGGGCGAACGCGCTCTCCAGCCGGATCGCCTCCTGGGGGCTGCCGCCGCCGTTGCCGCGCAGGTCCAGGACGACGCCGGTGAGGGTGCGGCCGGTGCGTAGTCTGGTGATCGCCTTGAGTACTCTGTCGGCGGAGTCGGGGGCGAATCCGCGCATCCGTACGTAGGCGATGTCGTCGTCCAGCAGTTTCGACTGGACCACTTGCAGGGTGGCCAGGTCGCGCTGGTAGAGGCCGGGTTCGAGCGTCGCGTTCCAGCGGCGGCCGGTGCTCTGCCGCAGGAGCCGCAGCCGGACCGGGCGCGCCTCCGGGTATCGGGGGTAGAGGGCGGCGATGGCGGGGGTGGGCTTGCCGTCGATGAAGGGCGCCGATCCGTTGATGGATTCGATGAGGTCGCCGGGGCGCAGTCCGGCGGCCTGTGCCGCGCCGCCCTGGACGGTGGTGATGAAGAGCGGGGGGAGGGCGACGCCGGGGTTGCCCTGCACCTGCGGGCCGTTGACGTTCGCTTCGAGGCCCAGGCCGTAGCCGTCGCCGTCGTGGTAGTCGGGGGGTCGCTTGATGTCGTGGACCCAGGCGGCGTGGTTGTCGCCGAGGGCGGCGACGAGGGCTTCGAGGGTGGCGACGGCCAGTTGGTCGCGCAGGTCGGGGACCTGGTCGGTGGTCTTGCGGTAGGCGGTCTCGAAGGCGGTCCAGTCGGCTTTCCGGTCGCCGGTCAGCGCCGGCATGGTGGCTTCGGGCAGGTCGCGTCCGTTGCGGTTGAGCTCCTGGGTCAGGGCGGCGAACGCGGTGGTCAGGAGCGAGCGGGCGTCCAGGGTGGCGCCGCTGTAGTAGTTGCCGAGGATGCAGAAGTACGCCTGCTCGATGACGTCGATGGTGGTGGCGGTCTCCGCCGCGGTCGGGCCCTGGGGGCGCGCGCAGGCCGTACCGGCTGCGGCGTTCGCCTCGCTGCGCGGCGGCGTCGGCGCCGTGCAGGCGGCCGCCAGGAGGAGGGCGAGCCCGGCCGTCATGGTCCTGATGGCGGTCATGACAGGCGCCTGCGGATCCACCAGAAGGAGAGCCAGGTGAGGCCGAGGGTGAGCAGGGCGTAGATCCCGGTTTCGATCCACTGGAAGGGCCAGAAGCGCTCCAGGGGCTGGTAGGTCGCCTTCTGCCGGTAGCCGAGCCGGTTGATCTCGGTCGTGCACGCGCCCATGATCGGTGATGCCGACGGTGCGCAGGGTCCCGACGTCGTCGAGACCTGGACGATCCCGATTCCGGGCTCGGGGCCGGCGGTCGGACGTCCGGACGGATCGACGAGATAGCTGGACAGGACCCAGGCGCCCGCGTGGCCGGGAACAGCCGCATTCAGGCGGATCTCCACACGTCCGCCTTGGTCCCGGTTTATGCCGACGCCGTCCATGTTCGTCTCGCTGAGCTCGAAGGTCGAGGTGACCGGGGTCATCAGGTGGGGCCGGACCAGCAGCGGCATGGCGAGCTGGATCGCGGCGAAGACGGCCAGCGTGAGGGCCATGGCGGGCAGGGTGCGGCGCACCAGCATGCCCACGGTCACGCCCAGGACGAAGGCGAACGCCGCATACCCCATCGGGGCGATGCCGCGCGCGCCGAACACCAGGGGAGCCATCAGGGCCAGGTCGCCCGGGGCCGACTTGTCCAGGGGATCGGACCACCAGGTCACCGCGAGGCCGCACAGGCAGGCGGCGGCCATGGCGACCAGGCCGGTGAGCCCGAGCTTGACCGCCAGCCAGCGGCCGCGGGTGATGGTCTGGTTCCACACCAGCAGGTGCGTGCCGGTCTCCAGCTCGCGGCTGATCAACGGTGCTCCCCAGAAGAGCCCGACGACGGCGGGCAGGAGCAGCACGATGAGGCTGACGGCCATGAAGGGCATGTCGTACCCGTCGAAGAACCGGTCGTAGAAGCGGCCGCAGGTGTCGTCCTGGGTGCAGGCGGCGATACCGGTGGAGTAGTCCGAGGCCAGGTCCGGGCCGGTCAGGGCCAGGACGGTGGCGAGGATGACGAGCAGGGCGGCCAGCATCGCGGCCGAGCCGCGCAGCTGGCGCCAGGTCAGCCAGATCATCGCTGGACCTCCAGGGCGACGCGCCGGTTCTCGGCGGTGCGTTTGTCCATGTAGGCCAGGACGAGGTCTTCCAGGCTGAGCCGGCTGACCGTCCAGGCGGGGTCGTGGATAGGGGCGTCGGTACGGACGATGAACGTGCTCTGCCGTTCGGTGTGGCGTGCGGAGATCACGTGCTGGTCGGCGGGCAGCCGGTCGGGGTCGCGGCGCGGGCCGGTGAGGCGGTGATGGGTGGCGAGCAGCTCCTCGACCTCTCCGGCGATCTGGACGCGGGAGTCGACGAGCACGACGAGGAAGTCGCAGACGCGTTCCAGGTCGGAGACCAGGTGGGAGGAGAGCACGACGCTGAACTCGTGCTCGACGGTGGCCTCCATCAGTCCCTGCAGGAACTCGCGGCGGGCCAGCGGGTCGAGGGAGGCGACCGGCTCGTCCAGGATCAGCAGCTCGGGCCGTTTGGCCAGGCCCAGGGTGAGGGCGAGCTGGGCGCGCTGGCCGCCGGACAGTTTGCCCGCCCGGTGTCCGGGGACGAGTCCGAGTTGCGCGATGCGTTCCCGTGCCATGGTGTCGTCCCAGCGGGGGTTGAGCCGGGCTCCGAGCCGTAGGTGTTCGGCGACGGTCAGGCCCGCGTAGACGGGGGTGTCCTGGGCGACGAACCCGATCCTGGCCAGCTGGGCGGGTGTGGCCGCGGGCCGGCCGCCGAGCACGGTGATGCCGCCCGCCGAGGGTTGGAGCTGGCCGCTGGCGAGCTTCAGGAGCGTGGTCTTGCCGGCTCCGTTGGGGCCCACGAGCCCGACGACGTGGCCTGCCGGGATGTCGATGGTGCACTCGCGCAGCGCCCAGCGTCTGCCGTATTTCTTGCCCAGTGCCTGGGCCTGCAGGACAGCGGTCACGCTATGTCCTCCTGAGCGAAGGTCCGAAAGGTGGTCATGAAGAGGGCCTCGATGCTTTCGTCGTCGAGGCCGGCTCGGCGGGCCTTGGCGAGCCAGCGCTGCAGTTCCATCCGCAGCGGGCCGTGCGCGGCCAGGGAGGTGGCGGCGAGCGTCGCCGTCACGAACGTCCCCACTCCTGGCCGGGCGGCCACCAGGCCCTCGTGCTCGAGTTCGCGGTAGGCCTTGAGGACGGTGTTGGCGTTGATCGCCAGTTGCGCCACGACCTCCTTGACGGTCGGCAGCTGGTCGCCTTCGCGTAGGAGGCCGAGCCGCAGCGCGTGCCGTACTTGCTGGACCATCTGCAGGTACGGCGAGACGCCCGACCTGCCGTCCAGATGGAACTCGATCACCGATTTCTCCATTTATCTAGCTTGCTAGCACTTTAGGACTCTAGATGTTAAAGGATCATAAGGATCGGTGTCGTCGGCCCAGTCAGCAAGGCGTATCAGCGCGCTCACGATCTCGCTCGTCGTCGCAGGCGGCCTCGCGGGTCACGTCCCGCCCGCGCAGGCCGTCACCGGCTACGACGGCGGTGGGCTCCAGTGCCGGGGGAAGGCGTCGATCCCGCCGCCAAGATCCGCTACCGGACCGAGAGCTTGATCAAGGCGCCCCTGCGCACGGTCCGGGAGCTCCAGACAGACGTGGAAGGCCGGCCCACCTGGCAGAAGCCCGTGACCAGCATGAAGCGCCTGGACTCCGGCCCGCTCCGCGAGAACTCGCGGTTCAGGTGGACCACGCCGGTGCCCGCGACCCCCGTCAGCCCGCCGACCACGCTGGTCATCACCTCAACCGTGCGGCAACCGCAGCACCACAAGTGCATCCGCTGGACCGGCCCGGCGATCGGCGAAGGGCTGCGCATCGACCGGGGCGTCCATGTGTGGACCTTCACGCAGGTCAAGGGCGGTGTCCTCGTACGGACCGAGGAGACCCATGCCGGGGACCGGATCGAGAGCGACGTGCCCCTGGCCACCGGGTCGGCCGGATGGGACCGACCAGGGCGCCGACCGGACACTTCCCGGGCAATGTCCCGGGGCTACCGCGCCGTCGCCTGCCCGTGCAGGAGGTCGAGGGTGAGGGGCGGCACCGGCGGCAGGGGCTCGGCGTGCTGGGCGCGGAAGGACTGCAGCAGGTACGCCACCAGCCGCCGCGACCCCGCCGCCGCGACCTCGTTCGTCCCGGTGGCGACGCCGCAGTTGGCCTTGAGCAGCAGTGTCAGGTCGGCCGGATCGAAGTCGGCCCGCAGCCGCCCGGCGGCCTTGGCCCGCCGTACCACCTCGGCGAGGCCCTGCTCGGCCCGCACCCGCGTGCGCTCGTAGTCGATCGCGTCGGGGAACGCCGTCAGGAACGCCTCGGTGAACCCCCGGTCGGCGACCTGCATCGCGCACACCGTCTCGATCATCGAGCAGAACCCCCGCCACGGGTCCGGATCGGCCAGCGCCTCGTCCACGACCGACGCGCACGTGGCCAGCTCGTCGCCGAACACCTCCGTGATCAGCGACTCCCGTGAGGGGAAGCGCCGGTAGAGCGTGGCCACGCCGACCCCGGCGCGCCGCGCGATGGCCGCCATGGGCACGTCGAGCCCGCGCGTGGCGTACGCCTCCCGCGCCGCCTCGAGGATGCGTACGCGGTTGTGCCGCGCGTCGGCCCGCAGCGCCGGCGCGGGCTCCATCTGAGAGGGATGACCAGGCATGTTTCTCACATTAACGTAAGTGGACGGTCCCATCCGTTTAGCCCGGTAGCGTCGCTCACGTGGAGATGAATGCGACTGAGATGCGCGCGGCCCTGTTCGACCGGTACGGGCCGCCGGAGGTGCTGTATGTGGGCACGGTGCCCAAGCCGGTCCCCGGACCCGGTGAGGTGCTGGTGCGCGTGCACGCCATCAGCGTGAACGGCGGCGAGCTGCACGGCCGGGCGGGCAAGGTGCGGCTCGTGACGGGGCTGACGCGGCGGGGCTTCCCGAAACGCATGGGGCTCGACTTCACCGGCGAGGTCGTCGCCCTGGGCCCGGACCCGGCCGAACCCGGCCCCCGGGTGGGCGATCGGGTGTGGGGCGTGCTGGGCCGCACGTTCGGCAGTGCCGCCGAGTACCTGATCGTCCGGCCCCGTCAGCTGTCCCTCGTCCCGGCGGGCCTGGACCTGGTGGAGGCCGCGGCGCTCCCGGTGGGGACGACGGCGATCACGGCGCTGCGTGACAAGGCGGAGCTGCGGCCGGGCGAGCGCCTGCTCGTACGCGGCGGCAGCGGCGGCGTGGGCGTCGTGGCGGTGCAGCTCGGCAGGGCACTCGGCGCCCACGTCACCGCCCTGGCCGGGGCGCGCAACCTCGACCTCGTCCGTGACCTGGGGGCCAACGAGGTCTACGACTACGCCACCACGCGGCCCGCTGATCTGCCGCGGTTCGATGTGGTCCTGGACACCGTGGGCACCGAGCACCCCGCCTACCGGCGCCTGCTGACCCCGTCGGGTCGCATGGTGGCGATCGCCTTCGACGTCAACCGGGCCGCCTCGACGCTGTCGTACCTCGCCGCCTCCACCGTGTACGGCCGGCGGCGCGTGCGCATTTTCAGCGGTCAGCCCACCCACCGCCTTTTCGCCGATCTGGCCCGGTACGTGGAGAGCGGCGCCATCCGCCCGGTCGTGGACACCGTGTTCCCGCTGGAGGAGATCGCCAAGGCGCACCGGGCCCTGGAGTCGGGCGGCGTGCGCGGCAAGATCATCGTCCGCGTGGTCTGAGACCAGGCGTCGCCCAGGGGCGGATGGTCAGGGCTGGATGAGGACCTTCAGCGCGGTCCTGCCGTCCATGGCGCGGTAGCCGTCGGGCACCTCGTCCAGCGTGACCGTGCGGTCGAACACCCGGCCCGGCTCGACGGTGCCGTCCAGCACGCCGGGCAGCAGGTCCTCGATGTAGGCGCGCACCGGGGCGGGGCCGCCGGTCAGGGTGATGTTGGGGCCGAACAGGCTGCCGAACCCGACCGGGGCGTCCTCGTACTGCGGCACGCCGACGCGGCTGATCACCCCGCCGGGGCGGACGATGCCGACCGCCGTCTCGTAGGCGTTCATGTAGCCGACGGCCTCCAGCACCGCGTGCACGCCCTGGCCGCGGGTCAGCTCGCGTACCTTCTCGATGCCTTCGGCGCCGCGCTCGGGCACGACGTCGGTGGCGCCGAAGTCGATGCCGAGCTTGGTCCGGTCGTCGTGGCGGCCCATCAGGATGATTCGCTCGGCGCCGAGCTGCCTGGCCGACAGCACGGCCAGCAGGCCGACCGCGCCGTCGCCGATGACGGCCACGGTGGTGCGCGGGTTGACCTGGGCCTGCTTGGCGGCGTGGTGGCCGGTGCCGTACACGTCGGCTAGGGTCAGCAGCGACGGCAGCAGCTCGGAGTCCTCGCCGACGGGCAGCTTGACCAGGGTGCCGGCGGCCTGCGGGACGCGGATCGCCTCGGCCTGGCCGCCGCCGACGTCGCCGGAGGCCCAGAAGCCGCCGTTGGGGCAGGAGGTGTGCAGGCCCTCGCGGCACAGGGCG
The DNA here is from genome assembly GCF_053603495.1 of Nonomuraea sp. NPDC004186. NCBI lineage: Bacteria > Bacillati > Actinomycetota > Actinomycetes > Streptosporangiales > Streptosporangiaceae > Nonomuraea > Nonomuraea sp. NPDC004186. The sequence continues at coordinate 126,974 of NZ_JBSGFQ010000008.1, forward strand.
CAGGTGTTGTCGGAGTAGGCGAACGGCGCCACGACCAGGTCGCCGCGCTTGAGCCCGGACACCTGCCCGCCGAGGTCCTCGATCACGCCGAGGAACTCGTGCCCCATCGGCGTGCCCTGCTCCGAGGCCGGAAGGTTGTGGTACGGGTGCAGGTCGCTGCCGCAGACGCACGAGCGCAGGATGCGGACGATCGCGTCGGTGGGCTCGCGCAGGACCGGGTCGGGCGCGTGCTCCACGCGCACGTCGCCGGCACCGTACATGAAAGTAGCTCGCATCAAAGGTTTTCCGTCTCTTGTCTTCGTCGTCGGGCGTGCGGCGGGGCGGCTCCGGGGCCACGGGCCGCGGCCACCCCCGCCGCCGCGTCGAATGCCAAGGTTTCCCCTGGTCAAGCTCCATAGAACAGGCTCACCCGGGCATGTGGCAGGGCCTGCCGTTACAGGTAATGGCAGAGCCCCCATGAGGTCAGCGCTGGTCAGCGCCGGTCGGCGGCCGTCGGCTGCGCCTCGGCGAGGTCCTGGGTGGCGGCCCAGCTGGCGAGCATCCTGAGCCCGTCGGCGCCGGGACTGCCGGGGGCGGCGGTGTAGACGTTGAGGGTCAGGCCCGGCTCCGACGGCAGCTCCATCGATTCGAAGTCCAGGTCGAGCCGGCCGACCACCGGGTGACGCAGCCGCTTGCGGCCGCTGCGGTGGAACTGCACGTCGTGGGAGGCCCAGCGCTGCCGGAAGACCTCGCTCCGCGTCGACAGCTCGCCGATCAGCTCGATCAGCGCCCGGTCGTGCGGGGCGCGGCCCGCCGGCACCGGCACCTGGTGAACGGCCGCGGCACGGCCAAGGGCGACATCGCGTTCGTCGGCTACTGCCGGCACGGCCGCGACGGCCCCGGCCGGCACGCGAGCCCGCGGGCCGAGGGGCGGCTACTGGAGCCCGGCGCGGACGGACGTGATGCGCTGGGTGTTGAAGCCGAGCCAGTGCATCCGGCCCACATACCGCGCGTGCTCGACCTTGAGACAGCGGTCCATGATCACGGTCACGCCGCCGTCCCCGGCGATCCGCGCGCCCTCCTCGTTGATCACGCCGAACTGGCACCACAGGGCGCCGGCGCGAATCGCCACGGCCTCCTCCGCGATGGCGGGCAGCGCGTCCGGCGCGCGGAAGACGTTCACGAGGTCCACCGGCACGGGCACGTCGAGCAGGCTCGGGTAGCTGGTCTCCCCGAGGATCTCCCTCTCGCGGGGGTTCACGGGGATCACCCGGTAGCCGTGCCGCCTGAGGTAATAGCCGACGAAGTAGCTGGCTCGCAGCTCGTTGCCCGACAGGCCCACGATCGCGATCGTCCTGGTGGAGTGCAGCACGCGCTGGATCGTCAGCGGGTCCTGGTATCGCCCGAGATCGGTCATGGCGTCTCCACCTTCTTTCCGTTCGTCCCGGCGACTCGGGTGAAACCCTGCTCCAGATCCCAGATCAGGTCCTCGACGGACTCGGTGCCGACCGACAGCCGCACCGTCCCCGGCCCGACGCCGGCCGCCCGCAGCTCGTCGTCGCCGAGCTGGCGGTGCGTCGTGCTGGCGGGGTGGATGACCAGGCTCTTGGCGTCGCCGACGTTCGCCAGGTGGGACCAGAGCGTCAGGCCGCCGATGAGGCTCTGCCCGCCGGTCCGGCCGCCGGCGCAGTCGAAGGAGAAGACGGCGCCGGCGCCGCGCGGGAGGTACTTCTCCACCAGCGGCCGGTACCTGCTCTCGGGCAGGCCGGGGTAGGTCACGTTGGAGGCCAGGTCGTGCGCCTGGAGGAAGACCGCGACCGCCCGCGCGTTGTCGACGTGGCGGTCCATGCGCAGCGACAGCGTCTCCAGCCCCTGCAGGAACAGGAAGGCGTTGAACGGCGAGAGCGCCGCGCCGAGGTCGCGCAGGGTTTCGGCCCGCAGTTTCATCAGGTAGCCATACGTCCCGAACGTCTCGTGGAACCGCAGGCCGTGGTAGGCGGGCGACGGATCCGCGACCACCGGGAACCGTCCGTTGGACCAGTTGAACGTGCCGGCCTCGACCACGACGCCGCCGATGCTCGTGCCGTGGCCGCCGATGAACTTGGTCGCCGAGTGGATCACGATGTCGGCGCCCCACTCGATCGGGCGGCACAGGTACGGCGTCGCGAACGTGTTGTCCACGATCAGCGGCAGCTCGTGCTCGTGGGCGATGGCCGCCACGGTCTCGATGTCCAGCACGTTACCGGCGGGATTGCCGATCGTCTCGCCGAAGAACGCCTTCGTGTTCGCCCGCACCGCCTGGCGCCAGGCGTCCGGATCGTCGGGATCGACCCATGTCAGCTCCACGCCCATCTTGCGCAGCAGGTGCTTGAGCTGGTTCACCGTCCCGCCGTACAGCGCCGAGGACGAGACGACGTGGTCGCCCGGCTGCAGCAGCGTGAACAGCGCGGCCGCCTGCGCGGCGATTCCGCTGGCGAACGCCACCGCGCCGCTGCCGCCCTCGAGGTTCGCCACCCGCTCCTCGAACACCGCGACGGTCGGGTTCATGATGCGCGAGTACGTGTTCCCGTACTCCTGGAGGTTGAAGTACGCCGCCGCGGACTCGGGGTCTTCGAAGACATAGCTGGTGGTCTGGAAGATCGGCACCGCACGGGCGCCCGTGTTCGGGTCGGGCCGCTGCCCGGCGTGCAGTTGCCGGGTCTCGAACCCGAACGCGCGGGCCTGCTCGGCACGGGGGAACTGATCGGTCACGAAGACCCCTTCCTCGACGTCGCCCCGGCCAGGAACCGGCGGATGATGGGCGTCTGCCGCGCCTCCTCGAGCAGGAAGCAGTCGTGGCCGTACGGCGCCTCGATCACCTCGAACTCGACCGGTTTGCCGAGGGCGCGCAGCGCCTGCTCGATCTCCTCCGACGCCGACGGCGGGTACAGCCAATCGGAGCTGAAGGCGATGAGCAGCGTCCGGGCGCAAACGCCTTCGAGGGCCAGTGAGAGAGACCCGCCGCCATGCTGCCGCGCGAGATCGAAATACGTCAGCGCGCGCGAGGTGTAGAGGTAGGTGTTGGCGTCGAAGCGCTTGACGAACGAGTCGGCCTGGTGGCGCAGGTAGCTCTCCACCTCGAACTCCGGCTCGGTGATCGTGTAGCGCAGCGCGTCGGCGGACTGCAGCCGCCTGCCGAACTTCTCGCTCAGCGCGGGTGCGGACAGGTACGTGATGTGGCCGACCATCCGCGCCACCCCCATGCCCGCATGGGGCGCGCGGCCCGTGCCGTAGTAGTGGCCGCCCTGCCAGGCCGGATCGCGCATGATCGAGTCACGCGCGATCGCGTTCCAGGCCACCCCCTGCGGGTGGAGGGCGTGCGTGCTGGCGATGGCCACGACCGCGTCGACCTGGCCGGGGAACAGGACCGCCCACTGCAGCGCCTGCATTCCGCCGAGCGAGCCCCCGGCCACCGCCGCGAGCCGGTCGATGCCCAGGACGTCGAGGAACGCTCGCTGCGTCCGTACCATGTCCGCGACCGTGACCACAGGGAAGTCCGGCCCGTACGGCCTGCCCGTCGCCGGGTCGATCGACGACGGACCCGTCGTCCCGCGGCAGCCGCCGAGCAGGTTCGTGCAGATGACGAAGAACCGGTCGGTGTCGAACGCCTTACCGGGGCCGATCATCCCGTCCCACCAGCCGAGCCCCTTGCCGCCCGCGCCGTCGCGGTCCTCGGCCCCGAAACCGTCGCGCGTGCTCTGGCCGGACGGCGCCTTCGCCAGGCCCGCGGCATGGGCGTCACCGCTGAGCGCGTGACACACCAGGACGACGTTGTCGCGCCGGGGCGAGAGGGCGCCGTAGGTCTCGTAGGCCACGCGGACCGGGTGCAGCTCCCGGCCGCAGTCGAGGTGTAGCGGCTCCGGCAGGTCGAGGTACCGGGTTTCCACGGTGCCGACCGTGCCGATCGTGCCGGCCGCGAGCGCCGGGGCTGGCTGCGACATAGGGCTATGGTAGCCGCCACGGCGCGTGTATGGTCAAATACCTACCGGGAATGCGGGAAGATCCGGAAGGGGCGGGACATGACCACGGTCGCCAACGGCGTGAACGTGCAGGCGCTGCTGGACGCGCGCGAGGCGCTGAAAGGCGCACCCGAGGCCGCGCAGTTCGTCTGGCGGGCATCCTCCAGATGGCAGAACGGCGTCCACAGCACCACCACGGTCAAGGAGTTCTTCGGGCTCGGGCAGGAGCAGAGCCACCGGACCGAAGCGGTGTTCGACGCCGACCACCCCGAGGTCTTCGCGGCCGAGGACAACGGCATCACGCCGATCGAGTACCTCCTCGTCGGCCTGGCAAGCTGCCTGACGGCCGGCGTGGCGTCCGTCGCGCAGAACCGCGGCATCCAGCTGCGCTCGGTCGAGGCGACGCTCGAAGGCGAGCACGACATCCGCGGCATCCTCGGCGTCGACGCCGACGTCCGCAACGGCTTCAACGACATCAAGGTGACGTTCACCATCGACGCGGACGCCTCCAAGCAGGAGATCGAGGCGCTGGTGGCCCAGTCCCAGAAGCGGTCGGCCGTGTTCGACGCCCTCACCAACCCGACGAACGTCACCGTCGACGTCGCCTGAAAGCCTGAAAGCCTGAAAGGCCGAGCCATCGAGCACGTCACCACGGTCGTCATCGGCGCGGGCCACGCCGGTCTCGCCGCGAGCCACTTCCTGCGCGAACGGTCGCTCGATCACCTCGTGATCGAGCGCGGCGAGGTGGCGAACTCCTGGCGGCGCGAACGCTGGGACTCCTTCCGGCTGCTCACCCCCAACTGGCAGAGCCGCCTGCCGGGCCTTCGCTACGAAGGCCCGGAGCCCGACGGCTACATGACCACGAAGGAGGTGACGCAGTTCATCGAGCGCTTCGCCGCGTTCTCCCGGGCTCCCGTCCGGACCGGCACGAGCGTCACGTCCGTCCGGCGTACCGGCGACGGATACCACGTGACCACGAGCCGCGGCGAGATCCGCTGCCGGACGGTGGTCATCGCCAGCGGGGCCTGCAACCGGCCGGCGGTGCCACGGTTCGGTGACGAGGTGCCGTCGTCCGTCGAGCAGCTGACGCCGTTCGACTACCGTGCCCCCGATCGGCTGCCCGACGGCGGGGTGCTCGTGGTGGGAGCGTCGGCGACCGGCGTGCAGCTGGCCGCCGAGCTGCGCGGGTCCGGCCGGCCGGTGACGCTCTCGGTGGGGGAGCACGTGCGGCTGCCCCGCACCTACCGCGGGCGCGACGTGCTGTGGTGGATGGACGCCTCCGGCGTGTGGGACCAGCGCTACGACGAGGTCGACGATCTCGCGCGGGCCCGGCGGCTGCCATCGCCCCAGCTCGTCGGCACTCCCGAGCGCGGGACGCTCGATCTCAACGCGCTCACCTCGATGGGCGTCGAGCTGGTCGGCCGCTGGGCGGCCGTGCGCGACGGATGCGCGCTGTTCTCCGGCGGGCTGCGCAACGTGTTCTCGCTCGCGGACCTCAAGATGGAGCGCCTGCTGGGCACGTTCGACGAGTGGGCGCGTACGCGCGGCCGCGACGCCGAGGCCGGCCCGCCCGAGCGCTTCGCGCCCACCCGGGTGCCCGAGTCGGCGCGCCTGCGGCTCGACCTGCGGAGCGGCGAGATCCGCACGATCGTGTGGGCGACGGGTTTCCGGCCCGATTACGGCTGGCTCGACGTGCCCGTGATCGACGAGAAGGGCCGGCTGCGCCACGACGGCGGTGTCGTCGACAGCCCGGGACTGTACGCGCTGGGGCTGCCCGTGCTGCGGCGGCGCAGGTCCACGTTCATCCACGGCATCGAGGACGACGCGCGCGAGGTGATCGACCACCTCGCGCGGTATCTGGCCGTACGACGGTGATCCCCGGCCGCCCGGACGGCTCAGCGGGTCCGCAGCACCAGCTCGCCGATCTCGGGAAGTACGGCGTCCGCGACCGAGATCTTCTTCTGGATCAGCCCGTTGGCGTGGAAGAGGTCGGCGGCGTGCTGCTGCTCGGCGACGAACTCCTCGCTGACCGGGTGCAACCCCCAGGGGCGGGTGCGCAGCGCGTGCTCCCAGGCGTCGAGGTCGCCGTCGAACAGGGCGGCCGCCTCGCGCGGGTGCCCGGCGGTCCAGCGGTCGGCCTCCTGGAGCGCGGTGACGATCCTGGCCAGCTCGTCGGGCCGGTCGCGCGCGAAGTCGCGCCGGGTGAACCAGAGCGAGCGGTGGCTGAACAGGCCGTCGGTCTCCACGAGCGTCCTGGTGCGCGACTCGACCGGCGTCAGGTACGGGTAGGAGCCCACCCAGGCATCCACGTCGCCGCTCACCAGGAGTTCGGCGGCGTTGCCGTAGGCGTCCACGGGGACGATGTCGCCCCAGCCGAGCCCGGCGCGCTCCAGCGCCAGCAGCAGCAGCGTGGTCTGCCACGAGCCGTGGCCGAGCGCCACCCGCTTGCCCTTCAGCTCCGCCACGGAGCCGATCGGCGAGTCGTCCCGCACCACCAGGCGGCCGTTCTCGACCCGTGGCTCCGAGATCGCCACGTACACGATGTCGTGCCCCTTGGCCTGGGCGGTGACCGGGGGAGTGGAGCCGGTGCCGATGAAGTCGTACCCGCCGTCGAACAGATGGTCGCCGTGGGCGGACAGGAGCGCCCTGGTGGGATCGACCGGCGCGCCCCGGCCCAGCGCGTTCAGGTCCACCCACTCCACGCCGGGCAGCAGGTCGCGGTGGCGGGCCACCCACAAGGTGTTGTTCTGCGGGAAGAAGCCGGCTCGGGTGGTCATGAGGTGCGTCCTTTCAGTAGCGGCAAAACCTGGCGGCCCACGCGGCGGGCCTCTTCGAGATGGGGGATTCCGGCCAGGATGAAGGCGTCCACGCCGAGGTCCAGGAGCTGGTCGAGGCGTTCGGCGACCTGGTGGTAGTCGCCGACCAGGCCGAAGGCGGGGCCGTCGCGCAACTGGCCGAACCCGCCCCACACGTTCGGGGCGACCTCCAGGGCGCGGGGGTCGTCACCGGCCCCGGCGAGGAAGGAACGGCTGCGCCGCACGCCGACGGAGTCGCCCCCGCCGGAGTCGTCGCCGCGCGGCCTGGCCGCCCAGCCCTGCCGGATCTCCTCCCACGCCTCCTCCTCGCTTTCCCGGGCCAGCACGTCCACGCGCACGGCGAACCGGGGCGGCGTGGCGCTGTGCGCGCGTACGGCGTCGAACTTCTCCGCCAGCGCGTCGAACGGCTCCAGCCAGGACAGGTAGTAGTCGGCGTGCCGGCCGGCGGCGTCGATGGCGGCGGGGGAGGAGCCGGAGAAGAAGATCTCCGGGAACGGCTGCCCGGCCAGCTCCTCCGGCAGGCCCGCGTCCTCCACCTGGTAGAAGCGGCCATGATGGGTGTGCCCGCCCTGCCAGACGCCCTTGAGCACGTCCAGGAACTCCGAGGTCCGCGCGTAGCGGTCGTCGTGGACCACTTTGTCGCCCCACCAGAGCTGCGCGGGACCGCCGCCGCCGGAGATGACGTTGTAGACGATCCGGCCGCCGGTCGCCCGTTGCAGCGTGGCCGTCATCCGGGCCGCCTGCACCGGGTGCAGGAACCCGGGCTGGAAGGCCACCATGAAGCGGTAGGAGGTGGTCTCGCGGGCCAGCGTCGCGGCGGCGGCCCACGGGTCGTCGGTGTGCGGGAAGTTCGGCAGCAGCCCTCCGACGAAGCCGGACTCCTCGGCCGCCCGCGCGACCTCGGCCATGTAGTCGGCGTGGGTGTAGCCGTCGTCGCGGCCGTCCCGGATGCCGGGGGCGGTGCCGCCCGGGGCGAAGCCGCCGCGGCTGCGGACCCTGCGGCGCAGCGACGGCTGGTCGCCCTCCATGTGGATGCGCCAGTAGATGTCAACCGGCAAGAGCCTGCTCCTTGAGATGCTCACCGAGGTGGTAGACGTCCTCGGCGGGGACGAAGAACTCGCTCACGCCGCGGCGGGCGTACTCCTCCACATGGTCGAGCGAGGACAGCTGGACGCCGTAGCGCAGGCCCGGCAGCTCGGGGACGAGGGCGTCCAGGTCGTCGCCCTCGGCGAAGACGTGCACGTCCGCGTGCCGCCGCGACAGCGCGAGGGCCTCGGGGGAGATGCCGGAGAGCTGCACCTCGGGGAAGGGCGGCGCCGACAGCGGCGGGCCGAAGCCGCCCGCGGCGACCTCGTAGAAGTCGCCCCGGAAGTCGAACGGCCCGCCCTGCCAGACGCCCTTGGCGACGGTCAGGAACTCGCCGGCGCGGGCATGGCGATCGGCGCCGGTCAGGAAGTCTCCCTGCGCCCTGGCCACGGCCGGGTCCAGGTCAACCGCGAGCCGCCAGCCCAGCCGGCCGGCGGCGAAACGCTGCAGCGAGGCCGAGAGCTTGGCGGCGTAGACGGGGGTGGCGGCCGCGGCGTGGAACCCGGCGACCACGCGCAGGTGCCGGGTACGGCGCAGGACGTTCGCGGCGACGGTCAGGGACTCCTGCCCGCCGGGGTCGAACGGCACCAGCGCCCCCGCCAGCCCCGCCAGGTCCGCGGCCACGGCGGTCCGTCCGGCCGGATCGGTCAGGGCGGGCCGCACATCGGTGACGAACGCGGGCAACTCCGGCGCGGCGGTGCTCCTGGTGGGGAGGACGACGTGGAAGCGGGATGCCACGGGGCGGGTCATCACGCCACCGCCGCCAGGTGCCAGACCGCGGCGGGCCGCCCGGACAGGTGGTCGATCATGCGGCCGGAGATGAGCAGGACGGTCATGTCAGATCTTTCCTAGGAGTTCGGCGGAAACGGGCGGCGTCCTGATCGGGCGCGCCGACTGCCCCGTCTCCTGGAGGAACGTGGGCGGCGGCAGGTGGTACGGAGGCTCCGCCCCGGCGGGCAGCGGTCCCGGCCCCCGTTCACGGGCGGCGAACTCCTGCCGGACCGCCGCCAGCGTCTCGGGCTGCTCGACCAGCGTGACGGCCGCCGCGGCCAGGTAACGGGCGGCGGCCAGCAGCCCGGCGTGGGCGATCGTGGTGCCGGTGGCGGCCGTGGCCGCCCACGAGTGCAGCGGCACGCCGATCGGAACCACCGCCGCGGTCAGGCTGAGGTGCGGCGCCGTCCAGCTCACCTCCGAGGTGTCGCTGGACGGCCCGCCCAGGTCCGGCCCGGTGGGCGGGCGCAGCGGCAGGACCCCTGCCGCCAGGCCGGAACCCGGCCTGCCGATCGCCTCCTGCAGCCGCACCGCGAACTCGTGGTCGGCGTCGGTGAACGCGGGCGGACCGAGCTCGCTCATCGTGTGGTGCAGCAGCTCCGCGCCCGCCCGGTTGCCGAGCCCCTGCCTGATCGCCGTCACCAGCCGGTGTTCGAGCCGGGTCTGACTGGCGACGGCGGCGGCCCCGGCACAGGCCACGACCTTGTCATAGAGGGTCCTGGCCCGCTCGTGGGTGGCCTCGCGGACGTAGACCCACAACGTCTGCAGGTCGGGGGTGACGTTGGGAGCGCCACCCCCGCCGATCGCGTAGCCGATCCGGCCCGACGGGGAGACGTTGCCCGCGCGCAGGCGCTCGATCATGCCGGTCAGCAGGAGCACCCCGTCCAGGCCGCTGCGGGTGCCCAGCGGGTTCGAGCCGTGGCCGGGCGAGCCGAGGAAGGAGAACGTGGCCGAGTACAGCGCGCTGGTGACGTCCCAGCCCGTTCCGGTGACCGGAGCGGGATGCCAGTCGAGGAAGGCGTCGAGGCCGTCGTACGCGCCGTCGCGCACCGCGTACGCCTTGCCGACGAGCTGTTCCTCGCCCGTGGAGGCGAACACCTTGATGGTCGCCCGGCCGCGCAGGGCCCTGGCGGCGGCGATGGCCGCGCCGGTCGACGCCGCCGCCAGGGCGTTGTGGCCGCACCCGTGGCCGGGACCGTAGGCGGGGGCGTACTCGTCGCCCTCGAACACGGTGGGCTCGTGGCGGGGGACGCCCGCGCGCTGGGACAGGCCGGGCAGCGCGTCGTACTCGACGTTGAAGCCGAGCACGGGGCCGCTGTCACCGGAGGTGGCGACGAAGGCGGCCGGCAGACCGGCGGTGCCCCACGAGATCGAGAAGCCGTGCGTACGCAGCAACTCGGCGGTGGCCAGCGCGGAGCGCCACTCGCGCAGCGACGGCTCGGCGTAGGCCCAGATGCGGTCCGCGAGCCCGGTCAGCACGGGCGCGTTCTCGTCGATCCACGCGGTCGGCACGGTGCGCGGTGCGCGGTGTGTGGTCGTGGCCCTCGGGGTGCGGGGCGCAGGCGGGATGGGCGCGGTCACCGTGCCACCTCCTCGCGCGGCGTGCCCGCGTGGGTGTCGACGCCGAGGTCGGCGAGGAGGCGGCGGCGCAGCTCGACGAAGACGGGGTCCGTCCTGTCGCGCGGACGGTCGATGCCGACCCGCAGGTCCGTGACGAACCGGCCCTCGCGCAGCACCGCGATCCGGTCGGCGAGCAGGATCGCCTCCTCGACGTCGTGCGTGACCAGCACCACGGCCGGGCGGTGCCGGGCGCACAACTCGGCGATCAGGTCCTGCATGTGCAGCCGGGTGAGCGCGTCGAGCGCGGCGAACGGCTCGTCCAGCAGGAGCAGCTCCGGCTCGCGTACCAGGGCCCTGGCCAGCGCCACCCGCTGGGCCTCGCCGCCGGACAGCGTCGCGGGCCAGGCGTCGGCGTGCCGGCTCAGGCCCACCTCCGCCAGCGCCTCGAGCCCCTTGGCGCGGGCGGAGCGGCCCTGCCCGATGATTACGTTCGCGAGCGCGCGCTTGGAGGGGATGAGCCGCGGCTCCTGGAAGACGACCGTGCGCACCGGGGGTACGAGCACGGTTCCGCCGGTGGCGGCGTCCAGGCCGGCGAGGATGCGCAGCAGCGTGGTCTTCCCCGTGCCGCTCGCGCCGAGCAGCGCGAGGAACTCGCCACGGCGCACGTCCAGGTCCACCCCGTCGAGCACGGCGCGCTCGCCGAAGACCTTGCGCAGCCCTCTCGTCCGTACGGCGAGGCCCGCCGATCCTGGGGTGCTCATCGGATGCTCACCGCCTTGCGCCAGGGCATCGTCCCCCGTTCGACCAGCCGCAGCGCCAGGTCGGCCAGCAGCCCGATCACGGCGTAGAGCAGCACGCACAGCGCCAGGATGTCGGTGCGCAGGTAGTCGGTGGCGCGGGCCATGAGGTAGCCGAGCCCGGCCGTCACGTTGATCTCCTCGGCCGCGATCAGCGCGATCACGCTGAGCGTGGTGGCCAGGCGCAGCCCGGCGAAGACCGACGGCAGCGCGCCCGGCAGCACGACCTCGCGGGCGATCGCGAGCCGGCCCAGGCCGAACGAGCGCGCCGCCTCGACGACCTTGCGGTCCACGTTGCGCACGCCGCTGGAGACGTTGACGTACATGGGGAAGGTGCAGGCCACGCCGATCAGCAGGATCTTGGAGGCCTCCTCGATCCCGAACCAGACGACGAACAGCGAGGTCAGCGCCAGGAAGGGGATGGCGCGCAGCGCCTGCATCGAGGAGTCCACGAGCTCCTCGCCGAGCCGGGTGAAGCCGGAGACGACGCCGAGCAGCAGTCCGGTGGAGGCGCCCAGCACCAGGCCGAGGCCGGCCCGGGTGACGGACACACGCAGCGCCTCCGGGAGCTGGCCGTCGGCCCACAGCTCGCCGAAGGTCTTGACGACGTCCTGGGGGCCGGCGAGCACGTCCTTGGTGAGGGCGCCGGAGGCGGTGGCCGCGTACCAGGCCGCCAGCAGCAGGACGGGGCCGATGGCCCGCAGCGCGAACGTCAACGCGGGCGCGCGTCCGGCGGCGCGGGGCGGGTTCGGGGCGACGAGCCCCTGCACTGCGGCGCTCATTGCTTCGCGTTCCCCAGCGTCGTCACGTCCACGACGTGCTGGGAGACGTCCAGTGGCGCGGTGAGCACCTTCTGGTCGAGGAAGAACTTCGCGACCTCCTGATATTTCGCGATCTCGGGTGCGGTGACCGCCTGGGCGGGCTTGCCCTTCTTCTGGATGTCGACCACCAGGTCCTTCTGCTTGCCCTGCACGGCCTGCGGGCCCGCCTGGGTGAAGACGTTCAGGTACGCCGCCGGGTCGGCGATCTCCTTCGCGCTGCCCTCCTTGAGGAACTCGAACAGGGCCTTGACCACCTCGGGATGCTCGCCGAGCAGCTTGTTGGCGGCCACGTAGATCACGTAGTTGTCCGACTTGATGGCCTCGCCGTCGGCCAGGATCCGCGCGTCCAGGTCGGTGACGGCGGGGATGAGGAAGGTGGAGAACGTCGCCCAGGCGTCCACCTTGCCCGAGCCGAAGACCGGTGCGGTCTGCGGCGGCAGCAGGTAGACGCGCTTGACCTTGTCCACCGGCACGTTGAACGTCTGCAGCGCCTTGAGCAGCAGGTACTCGCTGGTGCCGCCGTGCCCGACGGCCACGGTGCGCCCGGCCAGGTCCGCGACCGACTTGATCGGCGAGCCGTTCTTGACCACGATCCCCTCGCCGGCGAGGTCGGGCGGCACCGTGGCGAAGATCTTGAAGCTGGGCTTGACGGCCAGCGCGGTGACGCCGGAGGTGATCGAGCCGGTCGCGATGTCGAGCGAGCCGGCGTTGATGGCCTGGGCGGCGGGGGCGAAGACGGAGAAGTCGCCGGCCCACTTGACCTTGGCGTTGACCTTGGCCAGGGCGGCGTCCAGGCTGCCGTCCTTCTTCGCGACGGCCAGGAAGCCGCTGTTGCCCGGGTCCGCGATCCGGACGACCACCTGCTCCTGGGCGGTGGTGGCGCCGGTGCCGCCGCCACAGGCCGCGGCCAGGAGGACGAGAGGGACGGCGAGCAGCAGCTTACGCATGGGTGACTCCTTGGAGCGGGGTGTGGTCGGCCCAGGCCGCGACGTCCACGGGCGATTCGAGGAAGTGGTGGCCGCGCAGGAAGTGCTCCTGCTCGGCCAGCAGGTCGAGGCGTTCGGGCGACAGGTCCAGGTGGAGGGAGGCGCCGGGGACGTAGGCGGCGGCCACGCCGGTCGCGCCCGCTCCGGTCTCGGCGCCGAGGATTCTGGCGACCTCCGCCGGGTGATCGGCGGCCCAGTCGGCCGCCCGCAGCAGGACGCCGAGGAAGCGGGTGACCACGTCGGGGTGCTCGTCGAGCAGGCGCTGGTGCACGGTGATCGGCCTCGGGGTGCCGTTGTTCACCCGCGCCCGCCGGTCCGGCACGGCGTCGAGGTCGATGCCGACCTCCGCGCCATGGCGCAGAGCGGCCTCGACGGCGAGCGCGCCCTTGACGTAGACCGCGTCCACCTCGCCGGCGGCCAGCGCGGCCAGCTCGGCCTCCCACTGGCCGCCGCCCGGCTCGGCCGCGACGTCCACCAGCTCGGCGTCGCCGAGGCCGAGCCCGGCCAGGGACAGGGCTCCGTGGAAGCCGTGCAGGGCCATGGCCCGCCAGAAGTCGATCGCGATGCGGTGCCGGGGAACGGCCAGGCGCAGGCCCTTGAGCTGCTCGGGGCGCTCCAGAGCGGTGCCGGCGCGGACCAGGACGGCCTGGTGCTCCTCGATCCAGGTGAGCCCGATGAGCCGGGTGGCCTCGCCGCGGGAGCGCGCCCAGAGCGCGGGCACGTTGCCGCCCTCGCGGAACAGGCCGGTCAGGGCGTGGGTGTAGTGCGTCTCGCGGGGGACGTCAGGCGCGTCGTCCTGCAGGGACCGGACCTCGATCCCGTCGGCGGCGAACTCCCCGGCCAGCCAGCCCTGGTCCGCCGCGATGCCCGTCGCGGTGGGCACGGGACAGCGGGTGAACCAGATGGTGTCGAGTGCGGCTGTGGTCATGGCAGACAGTTTGCTTGTAAATTGGTAGGAAATGCAAAGAATATCCCGCGATGCGGGAAGCGTTCCCGGCCGGACCGGCTCTCACCTGGTCACGGCTCTCCCTACTCGGAAGACGGAGTTTCCCGCATGGCAGCAGAAGGCGGCGTGCAGTCCGTACGCAGGGCGATCGGCGTGCTCGACTGCTTCGGCGGCGGGGACGCCTCGCTCAGCCTGTCCGACCTCTCGCGCAGGATGGGCCTGTCCACCTCGACCACGCACCGCCTGGCCAGGACGCTGACCGCCGCCGGCTTCCTCGAACAGGAGGCGCGCACGGGCCGCTACCGGCTCGGGCCGTCGATCACCGAGCTGGGGCAGCTCTCCTTCCACCGGCGCGGCCTGCACCGCATCCCGCCCGAACTGGCCGAGCTGGCCCGCATCACCTCCGCCACCGTGGACCTGGCCGTCCGCAACGACAGGCACGCGGTCATCCTGAGCGGCGGCTCGCTCAACCCCGACAGCGGCATCGGCCTGCGCCGCCCGCTGCACTCCACGGCGCTGGGCAAGGTCCTGCTGGCCTGGGACCCGGAGGGCAGGGCGGACCTGGAGGCGCTCGGTCCCCTGCGGCCGCTGACCGGCCGCACGATCGTGGACCACGGCGAGCTGCGCGCCGAACTGGACCGGGTACGCGAGGCCGGGTACGCGCTCAACGACGGGGAGTCGGGCGACGGCATCCGCACGGTCGCGGTGCCGGTCCTCGACCGGCAGGGCCACGTACGCTACGCGCTGGCCGTGCGCTCAACGCCGCTGGTGATGAGCGACGCGCGGATCGACTGGTTCGTCACGCACGCGCGGGCCTGCGCCCGGGCGCTGGAAGTGCTGCTGATCCCACCCGCCGAGCGCCGCCTGCGCACCTCCGAGTGAAGCGGTTTTGCCCGTCGTCTCACGGGGGCCCTCTCCGAGCGCCGAGGCGCTACTGAACGGCCGGCAGCAGCCGGACCGCCGGCGGAAGCGGCGCGCGGACGGGGTCGGCGCGGAACGACTGGATCATCAGGGCCGCGAAACGGCGCGACGCCGCCGCTCGCTGCTCGGGTGACTCGGCGCGGATGCCCTCGTTCGCCATCATCGCCAGGATGAAGTCCTCCAGGACGAAGTCCGCCCGCAGGCCGCCCGCCTCCTTCGCGCGCCGGATGAGTTGGAGCAGCAGCCGGATCGTACGGTCGCGGTCCGCGGCGAAGTACGGCAGCTGCGAGGTGAACGCGCCGGACAGCCCCCGGTCGAGGGCGTGCACCTCCATGAGCTTCTCGATCACCAGGCAGAACCCGCGCCACGGGTCGGCCTGCGCCAGCCCTTCCTCGACGACCGCCGAGCACATGGCCATCGGCTCGGCGAAGACCTCGCTGAGCAGCGCTTCCTTGGTCGGGAAGTGCCGGTAGACGGTGGCCGCGCCGACTTGCGCGCGCCGGGCGATCTCCCGGATCGGCACATCGAGCCCTTCGGCGGCGAAGGTCGCGCGGGCGACCGCGAGGATGCGCGCGCGGTTGTCGCGGGCGTCCGAGCGCAGCTTCTGACTCACTTCTGCCGTCACCGCTCTCACTTTAGTCAAACGGACGGGGTGTTCCGTTACCGTACGGCGCATGAGAGCAGTTCAGTTTTCCGAGTACGGCCCGGCCGGCGTGGTGCATGTCGCCGAGGTCGAGGAACCGCATGCCGGGCCGGGGGCGATCCGCATCGCCGTACGGGCGTCCGGATTGTCGACGGGAGAGACGTCCATCCGCTCAGGGAGGATGCGTGGCGTGGTGCCCGTGACGTTCCCGTACCGGACCGGGTTCGACGCCGCCGGCGTGGTGGACGAGGTCGGCGACGGCGTCACGGGTGTCGGGGTCGGTGACGAGGTGTTCGGCATGACCGCGACGACCGCGCGCGGCGCCAACGCCGATCACGCGGTCCTGGTCGCCTGGGCGCCGAAACCGGCCGCGTGGAGCTGGGAGGAGGCCGGTGGTGCCGCAGGCAGCGTCGAGACGGCCACCCGGGTGCTCGACCGGCTCGCGGTCGGCGCCGGGCACACCGTGCTGGTGCACGGCGCGGCCGGCGGGGTGGGTACGGTCGCCGTGCAGCTCGCGGTCGCCCGTGGCGCCACCGTCATCGGCACGGCCGGGGAGCACAACCACGACTTCCTGCGCTCGCTGGGCTCCGAGCCGACGACGTACGGGGCGGGTCTGGTCGAACGGGTCCGCGCGCTGGCACCAGGCGGGGTGGACGCGGTGTTCGACTGCGCAGGAGGGGCGCTGCCCGACCTGATCGCCATCACCGGGAACCCGGCGCGCGTGGTGACGATCGCTCCCGACCTCACCGCGGCGGCCCTCGGCGTGCACCTGTCGCACGGCGTGCCGGCCGGCGACACGGCGGCGGCCGTTGGAGCCGCCGACCCGCTGGCGGTGCACGGCCTCGGCATCGCGGTCGAGCTCGCCGGGCAGGGCCGGCTACGGGTGCCGGTCGCGGCGGCGTTCCCGCTCACCGAGGCCGCTGCGGCGCACGAGTTGAGCGAGAGCCGTCACGCTCGCGGGAAGATCGTGCTGGTGAACTGACCAGCCCCACCGACCCGCACGCCGTACGTGCTGGGCCGCTTCCGAGCCCGACCGCCCCCACGCGGAGGATGGGCTTCATCCCGGACGGCGCGGTGACGCTCGTGGAGGTCCTGGAGGAGAACGCGAATCGGGCGGGCGACCTTTCCTCAGCAGGAATTCCCAGCCTTACCGGCCCCTTGTTGCCACAGGCGCACGTCTGTCCGGTCGGCAACCGGCTCTTCATGATCGAGGGTGTAGCTGGGATCTGAATCCGCCGGTCTCGAGCAGTGACCGGGCGACGTAGTCGGTGAGGTTGCGGAAGCCCAGGGCGGAGCCGCGCAGGTGTTCCAGGCGGAACCCCAGCCCGGCCGGTTCCAGGCAGCAGCATCATCCCCGCTCACTTCACCACCGGCAGGAGCGATTAACGTGGGGCCACGACCATCATCAGCGACGAGAGAGTCGACCCCGCACGGAGCCGTCGAGTTGAGGCGTGCAGAGTTCTTCGCTGGTGGTCAACGTGTCGACGTCAGGAACGCAGTGCGTCCCGGACTCGCTCGCTCCACAGAGCCGCCGTCCAGACCCTTTGTATCGCCGCAGGTCAGGCAAGTCCGCTGGAAATTTCCCTGGGACTCAGCGCCATACACCACGCACGCGGCGAGGATGACGATCCCGGCATGGCCGAACGACGCCCCGTCGCCGATCAACTGTGTCGGGTCGGTCGGTAGGTCAGCACCTGCGTGTGGCCGTCGAAGGTCCGGGCCTCGAGCAGTTCGAGGTCGAAGTCGTCCGCACCGTCGAAGATCCGGTCCACGCCGGTCGTCCCGGAGATCACTGGGAAGACCGTCACCTCGATGGCGTCGATCAAGCCGGCGTTCAGCAGCGCCCGGTTGAGCGTCAGGCTACCGTGGGAGCGCAGCGGCACATCGGATTCGGCCTTGAGGCGCGTGACCACCTCGACAGGATCGCCGGACTCGATGGTCGTGCCCGGCCACTCGAGCGGCTCGGTCAGCCGGCTGGAGAGCACCGTGACCGGGGAGTCGAACATGCGCGTGATCCACCCGTCGAACAGGCTGCGGTCGAAGCCTGCGTCAAGGAACGGCGCGTTCGACGAGTAGGTCTTGGCCCCGAGCACCATGCGCAGCGGGTCACGGTAGGCAGCGGCGCGATACGCGAGGAATTCGGGGCCCTGCTTGCCCCAGTAGCCGCCCCAGTCGCCGTTGTGGTTGGCGTAGCCGTCGAGCGTGGAGAAGATGTCGAAGGTGTACGTGGCAGTCATGGTGTCTCCTTGCGGGCGTTGGTCGCGCGCGCCTTGCGGCGGCCTCACCCCTGCTACGAACACCACCGCCCCGATCCGACACGCCTCCCGGATTTCTTTCAAAACTTTCCGGGCTGTGTTCGAGGCGGCCGTTGGTCGCTTCTTTCGGTCAGTTGCTGGTGTAGGCGCGATCGAAGTCGGCGGCCTGGCGTTTGAGCGTTCGCCCGAGTGTGATCAGCTCGGTCAGGGCCGTGGGCACCGCCGCGATGATGACGGTGATGGTCTTCGCGGAGGTTCGATCCGGGTTGCGGTGGGCGGCGACGATGCGTTGGTAGATGCCCCAGGTGGCCGCGACGTCGACGTGCTGCTCGGTGGCGAACACGGCAGTCGGTCTTGGGGTTGTCGGTCGGTGCGCAGCACGCGGCGGATGCCGTACGTGGAGCGGGTCACCGGTGCGCCCGCGGTGCCCACAGGTCTGTTGCTGAACACGCTGCCGAGGCGTCACCGGCCAGTGCTACGCGAGCGACCGTGAGGTAACGGCACTCGATGGCCTCCAACGCCCAGCGCAGTGCACGCCGCGACAGGCGGGCTCGCGGTTCGGCCACCCGGCTCGTGTCCTGCCGCCACACACGCCCACAGCCGGTGCAGCGGTAACCCAGGCTGCTATGCAAGCGGTGCAGGTTACCAACCCTCGATGAACTCGAAGATCGCACCGCGGGCGGCAGCGCGGGTGGGTCAAGACTGGGCGTTACCCCACCTCGTCGCCCTCGTCCGCGCCGGAGCCCGCTTCGAACGAGGCGTCCTCGTCGAACGCGAGCCGGCGACCGCAGCCTGACGTGCGGTGCTAAAACAGAGACACCGTGAGAGAGGCAGCAATGGACCAAGGCACCCGCGGCGAGCTCGTCAGCCGGCTGGCCGAGGCGATCAGGTCCGTCACGACCGCGCACCCGCTGCGGGTCGCCATCGACGGGCCGCCCGCCGCCGGCAAGACCACGCTGGCCGACGAGCTCGCCGTCGTCCGGCGCGCGCAGGACCGCGACGTCATCCGCGCGACCATCGACGACTTCCTCTTCCCTCGTGCACAGCGCTACCGACGCGGTCAGTACTCGGCCGAAGGCTGCTACTTCGACGCCCACGACCACGCCGCGCTGTGCCGGGTCCTGCTCGATCCGCTGGGCCCAGGCGGAGACCGAAGGTTCCAACATACGATCTACGACAGAGACACTGACACCCCATCGTCCCCGCCGGCCACGACCGCCCCCGCAGACGCCGTACTGCTCTTCGACGGCGTTTTCCTCCTGCGCCCAGAGCTCATCGACCGGTGGGACCTGCGCATCTTCGTGTCCGTCCCATTCGAGCAGACGGTAGATCGCGCCCGGGACCGAGGTACAGCGCCGGCCGGATCCACCGCCGACACCGCCGAAATCGAACGGTCCTGGCGCAACCGCTATATCCCCTCCCAACAGCTCTACTTCGCCACAGCCCGCCCAACCGACCACGCCGACATCGTCGTGTACAACGATCAGCTCCAACGGCCGACCTGGGAAGTCCCACCACACTCATCGATACACGGGATTTGACAGCGACCGCACGGAACTCGCGGAGCTTGCTGAAGCAGCGCTCGACGGTGTTGCGTTCCTTGTAGGCCTGTGCGTTGAAGACCGGCGGGCGGCCGCCATGGAACCGAGCTTGCGGCCCACGCCGAGCTAGACTCCACTGAAGTCTTGGCGATACTGCGCCGGGAACCCCTTGAACGCGGACGCGTTCTGGGCGTACTGGATGTAGCTCGCGTTCATGGACGCGCCGGAATCGAGGCCTGCCGCCCGCCTCCTTGTCGGCCGGTTCCAAAGCCGGTCCCGGCGCCGCTCGGACGCCTCAACCGCGCAGCAGCTCCTCGCGCCTGGCCAGCAGTCGCGCTCGTTCGTTGGACAGCTCGGCGTCGCGGTGCCGCAGGTGCGTCCCCACGTCCTGGACCCATCGGGCCGTCCGCTCGACCTCGGCGCGGGTGTTCTCGATGCGCTGATGCTTCATCAGATCGGTGATGATGTTGTCGAAGAGCGTGTCGACGAACCACCGCGTGTCCACCTTGGGCAGGCGGGCTCGCGCGGAGACGCCGACGTCAGCGAGTTCGCGGGAGAAGACGTCCAGGGCCCGTTGGGCGTGCCAGGCGGCCTCGTCGGCGGAGCGCAGCCGGTTGTGCTCGACGGCGTCGGCGATCAGGCCGCCGCCCAGGAGGTCCCAGGTGGAGGCGCCCTTGGCCGAGCCGAGGTAGCCGAGCACCTGGGCCAGCGCGTGGAGTGCAGCCTGCCCGGCCTCGTACGCCTCCGTGTGCTCCCGCCGCTCCGCCGAGACACGGTCGAGGGCGGCGCCGAGGTC
Organism: Nonomuraea sp. NPDC004186; assembly: GCF_053603495.1. NCBI lineage: Bacteria > Bacillati > Actinomycetota > Actinomycetes > Streptosporangiales > Streptosporangiaceae > Nonomuraea > Nonomuraea sp. NPDC004186. Next base: position 146,890 of record NZ_JBSGFQ010000008.1, read on the forward strand.
CGTCAGCTCGCCGGCGCGGGCATCACCACGGGCGAGGAGCTGCCGCTCCTTCTCGGCCAGCAGCTTCTCGTACTCCTCCGAGGCCGTCGCGAGCCCTGCCAGCTCGGCCTCGATCGCCCGCGCGTCCGCTTCGATCTGGGACAGCCGGGCCCGGTGGCCGTCGAGCCGCTGCCTGGCGGCGGCGGCCTCGGCACGCTCGCGATCCAGCCGCTCCTCGCGCTGGCTCACCAGGCGGGCCAGGAACGCGGTCAGCCCGCCTTCCAGGCGGGTGACGTCGGCCTCCTCCTTGGACAGGTCCTTCTCCAGGCCGGTCAGGGTGAGGTGGGCCTGCTGGATCTGCTCCTTGGTGGCCGCGAGTTGGCGCCGCAGGTGATCGGCACGGTGCGTTCGGGCGGCCGCCACGCGCAGCCGCTCGTCGAGATCTGAAGAGCTCGTCACACTTCGGATGACGAACGAACAACCCCAGACGTTCCAACCAGGCAGTCACCGAGCTCGGCGCAGCTCGGCGATGATGCGGTCGACCAGCGCGGCATCATCGCGACGGGCCCGGGGAGGCGTGGCCGGCCGGCTCCGCGACCCCCGGCGGCCCGCCCACCGGGCCGCCGCAGTCGCGAGGACGGCGTGGCCGTCAAGGTTGGCGGAAGCGGTCGGTGGTGTCGATCAGGCGGTGCCGGGTGCCGGGTTCGGCGCCGCCGTGGCCCGCGTCCTCGACGAGGTGGAACTCGGCCTCGGGCCAGGCCTGGTGCAGATCCCATGCCTGGTCGGGCGGCGTCTTCATGTCGTAGCGGCCGTTGACGATCACGGTGGGGATGTGCCGGATGCGGTCGACGCCCGCCAGGAGGCCCTCTTTGGGGAGGAAGCCGCCGTTGCTGATGTAGTGGTGGGTGATGCGGGCGAAAAGGAGGATAGCGCCGTCGTCGAGCTCTGGCGGGTCGACAGGCAGCAGGGTGTTGGCCGAGAACTCCCAGTCCATCCAGGCTCGGGCGGCCGGGAGATGGACGGCAGGGTCGGGGTCGCCGATGCGGCGGCCGTACGCGGCGACCAGGTCGTATCGTTCGTCGGCGGGGATCGCGTCGCGGAACGCGGCCCACTCGGCGGGAAAGAGGCGGGCCGCACCGGCGGAGGTGAACGTCCAGTCCTCGTCGGAGGGCCGGACGAGGTAGATGCCGCGGAGCACGAGTTCGGTGACACGGTCGGGGTGGGCCTGGGCGTACGAGAGGGCGAGGGTGCTGCCCCAGCTTCCGCCGAAGACGAGCCAGCGGTCGACGGACAGGTGCTCGCGGAGGCGCTCCATGTCGGCGACCAGGTGCGAGGTGGTGTTGTGCCGCAGCGACACCCCCGGGTCCGCGGCGCTCGGCCGGCTGGCGCCGCAGTTGCGCTGGTCGAAGAGCACGATCCGGTACGCGGCCGGGTCGAAGAACCGGCGGAAGGCGGGCAGGATGCCGCCGCCGGGGCCGCCGTGCAGGAAGACGGCGGGCTTGCCGGCCGGGTTTCCGCAACTCTCCCAGTAGATCTCGTTGCCGTCTCCGACGTCGAGCAGACCGGAGTCGTACGGTTCGATCGGCGGGTAGAACTCCTTCAGCGCCATGTGATCAAGTAGACCACCCGACCGGGGCGGGCGGGCGCACCGGGTGACGGACGACGGAGCGACAAGGGTCGCGGCCGTCGGACCGCGACCATTGTCATCGCGGGGTCAGTCCTGTGGTGCGGTTTCGGCCTGCCGGTTCTGGGCGGGCTCGGTCGTCGCCTCCTTGCGTGAGCTGAACAAGAAGCAGAGCAGGGCGGCGGCCACCAGGGCGATGGCGCATGCCACGAGGGTGGTCTGCATGGCGTTGACGAAGCCGGCGGCGAACGTGTCGGCGGTGACGCGTTCGTACAGGCTGGTCGTGGCAGGGTTCAGGCCGCTGGGCGGCGTGGGCGGGCTGTAGTGGTGCGCGGCGGCCGTGCTGCTGTCGATGAACCGGGCGCGCAGATGCTCCGGTAGCTGACCGGCGCGTTCCTCGGCCTCGGTGCGCAGGGTCGAGGAGAGACGGGCCGACAGCAGGGTGCCCAGCACGGCGGTGCCCAGGACGCCGCCGATCTGCCGGATGGTGCTGGAGACGCCGGAGGCCGCCCCGGCCAGCCGGGGATCGACGCCGCCCATGGTGGCCTGCTGCAGTGGTGCGAACGTGGCGCCGCCGGCGAGCCCGATGATGGTCAGCCCGGGCAGCAGGCTCCACGCGCTGCTGCTGGGTCCGGTCATGGCTACCAGCACCAGCAGGCCGGCGGCCAGCAGCGTCATCCCGGTCATCAGGATGTACTTGCCGCCGAAGGTGTCCGACAGCCGCCCGGCGTACGCCGAGCCGACCGCGGTGAGCACGGCGTTCGGCAGCACCACCAGACCGGTCTCCAGCGCCGAGTACCCGCGCGCCATCTGCAGGTACAGCACCACCACGAACATGATGCCGATCATGCCGAGCTGGAAGACGAACCCGACCCCGTTGCCGACGGCGAAGTTGCGCACGCCGAACAGGGCCGGCGGCATCAGGGGCTCCTCGCGCTGCCGGTGCTGCCAGACGACGAACACCGCCAGGAGCGCGACGCCGGCGACGATGACCGAGGGGATGCTGATCGGCCCGGTGATGGTGCCCCAGCCGTAGCGTTCTCCCTCGATCAGGCCGAACACGATGCCGCTCAGCCCGGCGGTGGCCAGCGCGACGCCGACCAGGTCGAGCCGGTGTCGCCGGTACGGGCGCATGGGCGGCGCGACGGTCATCGCCAGTACGGCGGCGATGATCCCCACGGGGACGTTGATGAAGAAGATCCAGCGCCAGTCGAGGTGGGCCAGCAGGAAGCCGCCGAGGACCGGGCCGACGATCGGGGCGAAGCCGACGATCGCGCCGAACAGGCCGAATGCGCGGCCCCTTAGCTGCGGTGGAAAGATCGTCAGGATTGACGAGATGACCTGCGGGAACAGCAGCGCCCCGCCCGATCCCTGCAGCAGCCGGGCGGCCAGCAGTTGGGATGGTGAGCCGGCCAGCCCGCACAGTGCCGAGGCGACGGTGAAGACGACGATGCCGATCACGTACACCCGGCGGTATCCGAAGATGTCCCCCAGCCGTCCCGTGGTGATCAGCAGCACCGAGAAGATGAGCAGGTAGCCGTCGATGATCCACAGCACCTGGTCGTAGGAGGCGCCGATGCTGTGAATCAGTGTGGGGATGGCGACGTTGACGATGGATCCGTCGAGCAACGACATGAAGAAGCCGATGCACATGATCGCGAGAACCAGCCACGGACGCTGCGTGGCCGGTTGTCCGGCGGATTTGAATTCCGGCACTCCGGAGACCTCCCTGAGGAGAACCGTCTGCTGGAGTGGCGACGCGGAGCAAGGCCGCTGAGGTCCGACAGCGCTCACGCCGGAATGGTCCCCGGCCGGATTCCCGAAGGCTCGCAAAGGAGCAGGAGGGTTGGCACGCGTCGCCACCGTCACAGAACACCCTTTTCCAGGATGTAGTGGGTGACTTCCACCTTCCCCGTGTCATCGGGACCCGGGTGAAGCTGGTTGGCGAGGCGGAAAGCCCAACGGTGAGAAGTCGGCTCGAAGCTTAGCACAGCGGTTCGACCGGCCCGATGGCGCTCTGCGCCGCTCCGGATGGCTCGCTCTCGAAAAACTCGTCTCTCTTGTAGACGAGGTTTCTCTCGGCGCGCTAACGTTGTCATCGCTAGAGACGACGTTGGGAAGATCTCCGCGTCGGCCGTGGTAGTACTGGAAATCCGCGAAGGAGGCCGCACAGACAAGCAGGTGCACCCATGATCGAGCGCTACCTCGGTGTCCTCGGCATCGCCGAGGCCCTGGGCGTGAGCCGTCATGCGGTGCACAAGTGGCGCAGCCGCTATTCGGACGACTCCGATCACCCGTTCCCCCTGCCCGACGTCGAAGTCGACGGAGCTCCGGGCTGGCGGTCCGACCGGCTGGCGGAGATCGTACGGTGGCGCGAGGGGCTGCCCGGCCGCGGCGCGGGCGGAGGCCGTCCTTCCCTCGCACGTCAGGAGTACCTCAAGGAAGCAGGGTCGCGCGGCCTGACCCGGGACGAGGCCATACGCACGCTCGCCACGTTCGGCGAGGAGTTTCCCGAGATGACCGAGCCGGAGATCTGCGCCTGGCTCGTCGGGAAATGGCGCGGCTGAAACCGTTCCCCAAACCCCATCAGCGCGGAAGGCGATGACGCATGCCCGAAATCGGCGGAGAGACCGCACCGGGATTCGAAGCAGTACGCGAGGCGTTCGCGGCCGATCTGGCCGGCGAGCCGGAAGCAGGCGCCGCGGTCGGCGTCTACCTGCACGGCCGGAAGGTCGTCGACCTGTGGGGCGGCATCGCCGACCCCGGCACCGGCCGTCCCTGGGAGCGCGACACCCTGCAGCTCGTCTACTCCACCACCAAGGCCGTCACGGCCACCTGCGCCCTTCTGCTGTCCCAGCGGGGCGAGTTGGACCTCGACGCACCCGTGGCGGAGTACTGGCCGGAGTTCGCGGCCAACGGGAAGAAACGCATCCCGGTGCGGTGGCTGCTCACCCACCAGGCCGGGCTACCCGCGATCGACCACCCGATCACCCCGCGGGAGGCGATCGCCTGGGAGCCCATGGTGACCGCGCTGGCGGCCCAGCGCCCGTACTGGGAGCCCGGCACGGACCACGGCTACCACGGGCTCACCTATGGCTGGCTCGTCGGAGAGGTCGTCCGCCGGGTGTCCGGCCGCAGCCTGGGTACATTCCTCGCGGACGAGATCGCCGGCCCGCTCGGACTGGACCTGTGGATCGGGCTGCCGGAGACCGAGCGGCACCGGGTCAGCCGGATCATCGACACCCCGCCCGACTTCCAGGCCATGGCCCGGATCGATCTGAACGCCCTTCCCGAGCCCATGCGCGAGGTCATGACCGCCTTCGCCGACCCCACGTCGTTGACCAGGCGCTCGCTCGCCGTCGTCACGCCCCCGCTGGACCACAACAGGCCGGAGGAGCAGGCCGCCGAGATGCCCGCCACCAACGGCATCTGCACGGCCCGCGCGCTGGCCCGCTTCTACGCCGCGCTCATCGGTGAGGTGGACGGGCACCGCATTCTCTCCCCCGGCACCCTGACCGCCGCGACCGCGGAACAGGCCAGTGGCATCGACCGCATCCTGCGCATGCCCGTCCGCATCGGCACCGGTTTCGGCCTCCCGACGCCGGACGCGTTCTGGTACTCCCCGACCGCCTTCGGATTCCCCGGCCGCGGCGGCTCGCTCGGGTTCGCCGATCCGGAGACCGGTCTCGCCTTCGGTTACGTCATGAACCACGTCCTGGAAGGCGTGCCGGACCTGAGGGCCGCGAACCTTCTCGCCGCGGTCCGGAATGCCCTCGGTGATCTGACCGCGCCGTACGGCAAGTGATCGTCAAGCGTTCTCCAACCACGGTCCCTTATGTTCTGGGCATGCCCAACATCGGTTTAGTTGAGATCATCTTCGCGTTCCTCATCCCCCTGGCGGCTCTCTGGGTCGTCATCTACACGGCCGTACGGGCGGCGATCCGCCACAGCAAGTGACCAAGGCTGGTATTCGACGCATGACGACCTCGCCCGGACAGGGTGACCTGATCGACGACATCCAGGTCCGGCTGGAGAGCTGCGGATGGCAGGCCGAAAGCGGCCAAGGATGGCGCTGGGTCGACCACACGTACCGGAACGACGACGCCACGCTCCGGATCAGGTATCTGCCGGACACCAGCGCGATCCGATTCGATTTCGAATCCGAGGAGCACCTGGCGCGGCTGTCCATCTCCTTCCAGGACTCCCCGGACCGGATTCTCGATCTGATCACCCGCGACCAGTCGTCACTGTCCGAGGAGACCTGGCGGGCCTTCGTCGCTTCGCTGATCGAGCTGTCTCCCCGGGTCCTCTCGCCGGCCGACGAGGACGGCGACGACGAGGTGATCAGCGACCCGGACGAGGGTGCGGCCGCGCTGCGCGAGATCGAGTGGGAGTGAGGAGCCGGCACCTTGCCGAGAGGGTGCGGGGACCGGGCGTACGACGATGGACTGGCTCAGCGGGCGGTGAACGCGACCGCCGCGACCTCGGCGTGGTCGGGGGTGACCTTGAGGCCGACCGGGCCGTTGGGCGCGGGGAACGGCGATCCGGGCACGGGAACCGGCCAGTAGGCGCGGCCGCTCACCCATTTGACTTCAAGCACACTTGAAGTCGTTGACTGGCGATCATGCAGACAGCAGGCACATCTCTCAAGCAACGCGTGATCAGGTACTTGGTGCGCCAGGCGCACCACCCCCGGGGCATCGTCGGGTGGGCGAACGGCCAGATGTTCGCTCATCGCCCCTCCAACCGGCAGCGCAACATCTGGGCGGTGTCGTTGCTGGACGTGCGGCCCACCGACCGGGTGCTCGAGATCGGCTTCGGCCCCGGCATCGCCATCGCCGAGTTCGCCCGGCGCGCCACCCGGGGCCACGTCTTCGGCGTCGACCACTCGCAGGCCATGGTCCGGCAGGCCACCCGTCGCAACGCCGCCGCCGTCCGCGCCCACCGCGTGCGCCTCACGCACGCCTCCGTGGAGCAACTGCCGAGCTTCGGCGAGCCGCTCGACGCCATCCTCGCCGTCAACTCCGTGGGGTTCTGGCCCGACCCGGTGGAACGGCTGAGCGAGCTGCGCCGCCTGCTCCGCCCCGGAGGACGCATCGCGCTCGTCAGCCAGCCCCGCTGCCCCGGTGCCACCCGGGACACCACCGTCCGGGCCGCCCAAGAGCTCCAGGACCTGCTCACCCAGACCGGCTTCACCCATCTGCGGGTCGAGACCCTCGAGCTCGACCCGCCCGTTGCCTGCGTGCTGGCCGACAACCCGCCCTCTTAGGTGAGCGGAAGCTGACCCGGCACTTTCCTGCGGCGTACGGCGATCGCCGCTCCGAGGGCGATGGCCGCATAGCCGCAGGTCACGGCCAGCCCTGCCCACGGCGGGAGCGGGTAGTAGCCCCCGATCAGCGACGGGTCCACGTCCACATGCGCGAACGTGGGGACGCTCTGCGTGATCGCGAACCCGGCGGCAGGGGTGATCATCAGCAGCCATGGCGCCAGGCCCGCGGTCGCCAGCAGGTAGGGCACGACGACCAGCGCGATGGCCAGCCCGATGGCGACGGCGCCCCGCTTGACCAGCGCCGCGAGGCCCAGCGCCAGCACGGCGGCGGTCGCGGTCAGGGCCGCGAAGCCGACGATCACCCGCAACTCGGTCGCCAGGGTGAGCGGCTGGATCGGGTTCTGATTGGCGCGCAACATCGCCAGGCCGACGGGGATCACGACCCCTGAGGCCACCAGCCCCGTCACGAACGCGACCGCGCCGACCACCACGGCCTTGGCCGCCAGCAGCCGCGCCGGATGAGGGGCGGCCGGCGGGCCGGTCCTGATCAGCCCGCGCCGGTGTTCCGCCGTGAAGAAGGTGACCGCCCCCACGAGCACCGGGATCAGCCCCACGGCCCCGCCGATCAGCATGAGGTCGGCGCGCAGGCCGCCCTCCATCGTGGCGGGCCCGATGTCACCGCCCCCGGTCACGATGAGCTTGTCGCCGGACTCGACGACCCCGCCCGGGTGATGCGGGGTCTTGCCGTCGGACTCCATCGAGACGCCGACGTCGTCGCGGCGCCACGAACCGTTCGCACCCTCCAGCGTGATCTGGTCGAAGGTGGCGGTGGCCTGGGCGAAGGCCTTCGCCATGGTCCACAAGGCGCCTGGTGAGGTGGCGAACATCCCGATCTCGACCGTCTCCGGCAGCCCGGTCAGCTTGACCGTGCTGACCTCGGTCCACGCCTTGCCGTCGTCCGACTCGTAGCCGGTGACGGTGTCTCCCGACCTGGTCAGCCGCAGCCACTGGGGGCCGTTGTGCGGACCGCCGGGCACGTCGTGGGTGAAGTTGTACTGCATCCGCACGCCGTGATCGCCGGTGAGCATGACGGCGGCGTACGGTGTGCCCTCCTTGAGGCTCTGCCTGACGAGGAGCCCGGCCTTCGCCCACGGCACCACTCCCTCCTTGACGTTGCGCACCCCGGGTACGGCGTCCGGCAGCCGGATCTGCCCGGTCATGTCCGACACGCGGGCGGTGATGCTGCCGTTCCCCTTGAGGGGCTGGTGCACGAAGTAGTACTTGTCCTTCACCGCCGTGCCGTCGGGTCCCACCAGCGGCGCGGGGCAGGGACCCTCCCCCTTCCCGGTCACGCAGGTGGTGCGGGCGCCCCCGGCGATCAGCAGCCCGAGCGACACGGTGACCAGTACGGAGGCCGCCATGGCGAGCGCCCAGCCGCGCGCGGTGCGGAACTTGGTCCACTCCGCGCGCAGCAACGGCGGGAAACGGTCCTGGCCGGATCGGTGGGGCGTGAATGAACTCATGCCGACGGTTGTACGCGGCACCCGGTTCCAGCAGGGTCGCAGCCGCTGCGACCTGGCTGGAACCGGGCATCTGGCATCGTTGACCCATGGCACCTCGACCCGGCGGCCGGTCCGGCCGCTCTGCCCGCACGACGACCGGCGGTGAACGGCGGTGAGGGTTCTCGTCGTCGAGGACTTCGAGGTCCTCGCCCGCTCCATCGGAACCGGGCTGCGCCGCGAGGGCATGGCCGTCGACGTCGTCCTGGACGGAATCGCGGCCCTCGACCGCCTGGCCGTCACCCGTTACGACGTGGTGATCCTCGACCGGGACCTGCCCGGCGTCCACGGGGACGAGATCTGCCGGCGACTGGCCCACGGCCGCTGTGAGACCCGCGTACTGATGCTCACCGCCTCCGGCACGATCGAGGACCGCGTCGACGGGCTCAGTCTCGGCGCCGACGACTACCTGCCCAAGCCGTTCGCGTTCGCCGAACTGGTCGCCCGCGTCCGTGCCCTGGCCCGCCGTGCCACCCCGCCGCTGCCACCCACCCTGGCCTGCGGGGACATCACCCTCGATCCGGCCCGCCGTATCGCGTTCCGGGCCGGGCGGCGCCTGGAGCTGAGCCCCAGGGAGTTCGCCCTGCTCGAATGCCTGCTCGCCGTGCCCGGCGTGGTCATCTCCGCCGAGGAGCTGCTCGAACGCGTCTGGGACGAGGCCGCCGACCCCTTCAGCAGCGCCGTCAAGCACACCATGCACCGGTTGCGGGCCAAGCTCGGCGACCCGCCCGTGATCGAGACCATCCGCGAAGGCGGCTACCGCATCGGATCGTCATGACCTCCCCGCAACTCGCCAGAAGGTCCTTGCAGACGCGGCTCGCGCTGGCTTACGCGGCGGGCATCTACGCCGCAGGGGTCTTCGTGCTCATCTTCGTCGACGTCCCGCTCGCCGGCATCCACGCGGCCAAACCTGTGGGCCAACCCTCCACAGGCGCGAGCATCGAAACCGGGTCCGGGATCAGCCTGCCCCAGCTCCTCATGGGATCCGCCGTCGCCCTGGTCATTCTCATTCCCGTCGCCCTGGCTCTCGGCTGGTACGTCGCCGGCCGGTTCCTGCATCCGCTGCGCGCCATCACCTCCACCGCCAAGGTCATCTCCGCCGGAGACCTCCACCGGCGCCTCGACCTCGGCGAGCCCACGGACGAGCTGACCGAGCTCGGCCACACCCTCGACGACCTGTTCGCCCGCCTGCAGGCGTCCTTCGACGCCCAACGGCACTTCGTCGCGAACGCCTCCCACGAGCTGCGCACCCCCCTCGCCGGCCTGCGTACCCTCCTCGAAGTCGCCCTCGCCGACCCCGACGCCGACGCCGACACCCTGCGCTCGGCCTGCCAGGAGGCCCTGGCTCTCGGCGGACACCAGGAGCGGCTCGTTCAAGCGCTGCTCGCGCTGGCCACCAGCGAGCGCGGCGTCACCCGCTGGGACACTTTCGACCTCGCCCACGTCGTCGAAGGAGTGCTCGCCTCCCGCCGCGACCAGGCAGCCGAGACGGGCATCGACCTCGCCGAACACCTGACGCCCGCGGTGACGGCCGGGGACCCGAGACTGATCGAAAGCCTCGTCGCCAACCTCATCGACAACGCCATCCGCCACAACCACGCGGACGGGCAGGTGAAGGTCACCACGCAGACCTCCGGCACGCAGGTGGTCCTGACGGTCACCAACAGCGGGCCGGTCATCCCCGACGACCAGATCCAGCGCCTGTTCCAACCCTTCCAGAAACTGGCGCCCGATCGAAACGGTCGCCACGATGGCTACGGTCTCGGCCTCGCCATCGTCAGTGCCGTCACCCGAGCTCACCACGCCACCCTCACCACCCGCGCACGCCCCGAAGGCGGCCTGGCCATCACGGTGCGGTTCGCCAGTCCCCGTTGGTGACGCGGCGCAGGACGTACTCGACCGGTCCGTAGCGGTGCGTACGCAGCCAGCGCGCGCTCAGCCAGAGCAGGACCGTGTAGATCGCCAGGGCCACGCCCATCACGGCGATCGGCGACAGTTTGCCCGCCAGCGCCAGGCCGTACCCGGTGAAGACCAGGCAGCACAGCACCGACTGCCCGACGTAGTTGGAGGCCGCCACCCGACCGGCGGGGGACAGCGCGCGCCCGGCGGCGGGGAAACGCCGGATCACCCGCAGCAGGGTCACCACGTACGCGGCGGCCAGCAGGATCGAGGTCACTGTGGACACCGCCATGCCGGCCAGCTCCCACGTGCCTCCCGCACTGGCCGTCAGCGCGAGCAGGATCCCGCCGGGCAGGCCGAGGCCGAAGCCGATCCACTGGATGCGCGGCGCGAGATGCCACCACCGCTCGGTCTCCTCCAGCAGCCTGGACCTGCCCGCCGCCAGCCCGAACAGGAACATGGCCAGCGCCATCGGCCCCTGGAAGATCCAGACCATCGCGACGAGCGGCGGGTAGAGCTCCAGTTGCAGGGTCAGCACGTCGAGCGGGCTGCCGGTGGCCAGGGCCAGCGTGTGGGCCGCCGCCGCGGTGTCGGCCACCGGAGCCTGGCCGGCCGTCGGGTCGAGGGTGGACAGCCACGCCAGCCCGGTCCACAGCAGGGCCAGTACGCCGACGATGACCGATCCGGTCACGACGGCGGTCTTCGGCCTGATGTCACGCAGCGCGAGCAGGAGCAGGCCGAGCATGGCGTACAGGGTGAGGATGTCCCCGATCCACAGCAGGATCCCGTGTGCCAGGCCGATCACGAACAGGCCCAGGCACCTGCGCAGCGTCCTGGCCCGCACGCTCGCGCCCGCCCGCTCCGCCGAGCGCATCTGCAGCGTGAACGAGTAGCCGAACAGGAACGAGAAGATGATGTAGAACTTGGTCAGCACGAGGGCGGTGATGACCGTGGCCACGGGCCCGTCGGGGATGGGCATGGTGCCGTTGACCGCGTAACCGGGGTCGGCGAAGAAGCCGATGTTGGCCACCAGGATGCCCGCGAGCGCGAAACCGCGCACCACGTCGATCTCGTGGACCCGGCCGGCGAGCGGCGTGCTCACTTGTGTCATGGACCTGAAGCTACGGACGGAGTGCCTGCCGGGGCATCCGACCTTGGTCTGCCTCCGGGCGACTAAAGCAGCACGGGTCCCGCTCTCCGTCTCAGGGGTGGTCCGGGATGCGCACCGTGAGCAGGGCGACGTCGTCGTCGTTGTCCGCGGGGCGGACGCGGTCGATGAGTACGTCGCCCAGCGAGGCGACGGGCCGCTGGGCCATCGAGGCGGCGTACCGGCTCAACCGGGACATCCCCTCGTCCAGCGTCCGGGTCGGGGACTCGATCAGGCCGTCGGTGTAGAGCACCAGCGTGGAGCGGGCCGGCAGGTCGGCGGTGGCGTCGACGCGGACGGTGGGGATACCGGTGCCCAGGAGCAGGTCCTGGCCCTCCTCCAGGAAGCGGGTCCGCCCGTCCCGCTCCACCAGCAGCGGCGGCGGGTGGCCCGCGTTGGTCCAGCGCAGCCGCCATCCGCCGTCGTCGCGGCGCTCCAGCCGGGCGAGGACGGCGGTGGCCATCGTGGTCTCGGCCATGCGGGCCACCGCCTGGTCGAGCCGGTCCACGATGACGCTGGGCGGATCCTGGCCCGCGCCGGCGTAGGCGCGCAGCATGTTGCAGACCTGCGCCATGCCGGCGGCGGCGTCCAGGTCGTGGCCGACCACGTCGCCGATCACCAGGGCGGTGGCGCCGTCGGGCAGGACGAAGGAGTCGTACCAGTCGCCTCCGACCTGCGAGGCGCGGGGCGCGGGCCGGTAGGAGGCGCTCATCTCCAGCCCGGGGACCGACGGCAGCTTGGGGAGCAGGTGGCGCTGCATGGTCTCGGCGACCCGCCGCTGCCGCTCGTACAGGCGGGCGTTGTCCAGCGCCAGGCCCGCCCGGCGGGCGATGTCCTCCACCAGCAGCAGGTCGGCGGTCGTGAACGCCGCCGGCTGCCCGGAACGTCCCAGCGTCAGGGCCCCGACCACGTCCCGCACGCCGCGGATCGGCGCGATGCACGCCGAGTGCATGCCCGTCACCCGGAACAGCTCCTGCTGGGCGACCGCGATGCCCGAGTCGGGAAGCCCCTGGTAGGTCTCCGGGCCCACGAGCGTGGCGGTGACTCCGCGCAGCGCCCGCGACAGGGGCATCGGCGACTCCTGGGGAACGGGCGGCATCGGCCCCTCCAGGTCGTCTCGGTACGTCAGGAGACCGCCCTCGAAGTGGGCGACGGCGGCGCGCGACACCCCGCTCTCCTCGGTGAGCAGGTCGATCACCGCCCAGTCCGCCAGCAGCGGCAGGACCAGGCGTACGAGCTGGCGCAGCGTCTCGTCCACGTCCAGGCTGGCGGTGAGCGTCGTGGTCGTCTCCGCGAGCAGGGCCAGCCGGTCGAGCTGCGACATCGAGGCCGTGGCGCCGGCCGTCTCGTACGGGGCCGGGGCGGGCGACTCGTGGAAGAGCACCAGCGCTCCCGTCCTGCCCTCGTCGAGCCGGCAGGGGGTGACCATCCAGGAGACCCGCATCAGCACGCCGTCGCCGCGTTCGAACCATTCCCCTTCGCCCTGCGCGCTGCCGCCCACGATGAGGGGCTGCCGCATCGCGCACCGGCTGCGCGGCAGGGGCTCGCCGTACTTGCCCCGGTGCAGCAGGTCGTGCGCGTCCCGGCCCAGCAGCTCCTCGACGGGGCGGCCCAGCAGCCGTTCGGCCTGGGCGGTGACCTCCACGATCCGCCCGCGGTCGTCCACCACGTACGCCCCCGCGTCGGAGAGGTCGGGCAGGCGGCACAGCCGCATGCCGTGGGCCGTCCACGATGCCCCGGTATCGCCGGCCGACACGTTCATGGACGGCGCTCCTTCCCTGGTACCGGTGACCTGCTTCGTCACAGGCAGCCTAGAGGAACGCGGCATATGCCCCAGCAAAGTCGTCACGCGCCGTCGGGCCCCGGGCATGGGCCGGCCCCGGTCGACGGACGACCGGGGCCGGGTGCGCCGGACGTCAGTCGGCGCAGATCGCGAAGACGCTGATGCCGACGTCGTTGTAGCCGTCCTGACGGCCGATGCCGATCCAGCCGCGGCCGTCATCGGTGGGGAAGGACCCGACCAGGATCGCCCTGTTGCCGCGGGCCTCGGCGCCACCGCCGAGGACCCTCTTGTTGCCGGGGCAGAAGAGCGTGCGGCGCTGGAAGTTGGGGACGTTGGCGTTGGGGAGGGTGACGAGCTGGTAGCCGGATGGGAGAGCCGACAGGTGGGCGGCCGCCTGGACCGGTGCGGACGCCTGGCTGGCGGCGGCGGTCGTCGTCAGACACGCCCCCGCCGCGATGACGGTGAGGGGGAGGGTCAGGAACCACTTCGACTGCATCGTTCTCCTTCTGTCCTGTCCCCAGACGGCCACGACTCCGGGCAGCGCGCGGCACGCCGGCGATTGCGCGCACTGAGAGTGGTGGTCTGATCACGGGGGGCAAAGGTGCTGACACGATGAGTATCGATGCTATTACTTAGCGTGTCCATACGTATCTGTGTTCGGGTGCGGCACCAGCCCTTTGACCGCCGCCTGAAAGAACGCTCCAACCTGGGACAGTGACCAGACCGATGAGGTGGGCGCGGCGGCGTTCGAGCGGGTGGCGGCGTCCCTGGGGGACGGACCGCCACCCGGCTCCCGCGATCAGCCGCTGTAGGAGATCCAGCCGTATTCGTACTGCGTCCAGCCGTTCTCGTCCCCGCTGTGCCTGCGGCCGGTCATCACCTGGTTGGTGCCGCCCATGGAGGCGTGGTTGTTCTCCCTGACCCAGCCCTCCAGTTGCCTGGGGGTGATCTGCACCGCCTTGCCCTGCCAGAACAGCGCACCGTGGTAGTAGATGGTGTCGCCGTTCTCGTCCCCGTCGTGCCGGATCCCGATGATGGCCTCGTTCGCCGGAGTTTTGTAATCGTGCTGGTTCTCATCCGTCTTGGTGCCCCAGATGTCCCACCTGAGCACCGTGACCTGGACGTTGTCGATGTAGATGCGGCCGCAGGAGAACGTGGTGTCGCCGTTCTCGTCGCCGCGGTGCCCGCGGCCGATCAGCACTTCGTTCGTCGGGCAGTTGAACTTGCTGTTCGACTGTTTCAGGGTCGAGACCTGCCCGGGACGGATCTCGATCGTGGCGGCCGCGGCGGGGCCGGCGGGGACCAAGGTGAGGGCGGCGACGGCCGTCGCCGCCAGCGCGGCCGGCAGAGCCTTCTTGAGCATGTCGTGTCCTTTGAGGAGAGCCTGCGGTAAGCGGAGTCCATGATCGCCGTCACGATGGCGACCGTCGTCCGCCTGTAGGGTGAGCGCAGGTCCGCCTGTACGGTGATCCACCCGCAGTTCCCCGCGAGGGGCCTCCACCGAACGTCTCAGTCGTCGTGGGCGATGAGCATGAGCTGCCGCCACAGCAGCACCACGAACACCGCGGAACCAGCGAAGGCGAACCAGAAAGGCGCCGCGACGCCGAAGCGGGTGGCCAGGACGCCGCCGATCAGCGAGCCGACCACCAGACCGGCGTAGACGCAGATGGCATTGACGCTGCCCACCCGGCCCTGGAGTTCGCGCGGGACCGCGCGCTGGCGGACGGTGACCGAGGTCGTGCCCCAGATGAACGCGTGCGCGCCGAAGGCCAGGAAGATACCCCCGGCGACCCACGGCGAATGGGTCAAGGCCAGGCCCAGGTGGGTGAACGTCTCGATGATGAGTCCGATCCGCATCAGGGCGCCGAGGCTCACCTTGCGGGTGATGGCTCCGTACAGGCCGGTGCCGATCAAGCCGCCGATCCCGCCGATGGTGGTCATCAGGCCGAAGCCGATGGCGCCGAGGCCGAGCTGCTCCTGGGTGTAGAGGACGAGAACCGACCAGGCGGCGCCGAACGTGAAGTTGAAGATCAGGATGGTGAGCGCCAGCGTGCGGACCGCCGCGTGCTGGACGGTCCAGGTGAATCCGGCGATGAGCTCCCGTACGGTGTTGGGCCTGGGATCGTCGGCCTGCCGGCCGTGCGGTGGCAACGTGATCCGGGAGACCAGCACGATCCCCGCCACCACCAGGAGCAGCTGGCTCGCGAACGGCCAGGTCAGGCCGAGGCCGAACAGTGCCGCGCCGATCGGCGGCCCGGCGAGCTGGTTGAGCGTGATGAATCCCGTGCCCAGGCGGGCGTTGGCGATGACGAGATCGTCCTTGCCGACCATCATGGGAGTCAGCGTGGCCGTCGCGTTGTCGGCGAACACCTCGGCGATCGACCGGAGCGTGAGCGCGACCAGCGCCGTCGCCACGGTCACGGTGCCGGTCACCATGAGCGCGACGAGCGCCGCCAGCACCACGGCGCGCACCGCGTTCGCGAGGAGGACGATCCTGCGCCGGTTGTACCGATCCGACAGCACGCCCGCGTACAGGCTGAACATCAGCGGCGGCGCCCAGCCCACCAGGGCCGACAGCGAAATCATCAGCGGGTCGCGGGTCAACGTCGCGATCAGCAGTGGGCCCGCGGCGGCCGCGACTCCGTCACCGAGATTTGTCAGCCAGCTCGAGGCCAGCAACCATCGGAATCCTGTCCCCAGCCGGGCAGGCAGTACTCGCTCAACCACTGTGATCACGAGCGCAAAACCATACGTTGCGAGGGTATTCGCGGCAACGCGTTTTCGCGTCTACGCGCTGTGTGAGGTCACCCGCGCCCGGCGGTGTTCGACGCATCCGGTTGCGTCCCTGATGTCACTCGGCGCGCATGCGTCCGACCTCTGACTGGAAGACCCCCTCCGTCCTGTCCAGGAAGTCGGCGATCAGCTCCAGTTGCTCGTCGGTGTAGCCGTCCATTGCGCCGCGCCACGCCCGTACGAACGGGGCGAACACCGGGCCGACCGCCTGCGCGGCCTCCTGGGTCTGGAGCGTCACCACGACCTTGCGGCGGTCGACGCGGTCGCGCTCGCGCCGTACGTACCCCACCGCCTCGAGCCTGTCGATCACCCCGGTGACGGACGCGGTCGTGATGCCCGCGCGCCTGGCCAGCTCGCTCGCCGTCAGCGGGCCGTCGCTGAGCAGGTTGAGGCAGTGCAGGTCGGTGGTGTTGACGCCGATCCGCTCCGCGGCGCCCTGGCTCATCGCCACCGACAGCGCGTTGGTACGGCGCAGCGCGTCGAGCAGCTGGGCCACGAGCTCGGCGCGCCTTGACATCGCCATCCAAACTCCTTAGCGTTCCAAGTGTTTAGGAAAACTAGAGATATGGTTCTCTAGTGACTAGCCTACCGGAAGGATGGCACGATGAAGGATGTCATCAAGCGCTTCTACGACGAGGTGCTCAACGCCGGTGACCTCGACGTCGCCGACGAGATCGTCGGCCCCGGCTTCGCGCCCCGGGGCGGCGGGGTCGCCGGCCCCGAAGCGCTCAAACAGGTCGCCCGCTACCTCCGCTCGGCGCTGCCCGACCTGCGCTTCGACATCGAGGACCTGATCGCCGAAGGCGACCGGGTGGCCACCCGGTGGACGTTACGGGGCACGCACGAGGGGGACTTCTTCGGTTTCCCGCCCACCGGCAAGCCGCTGGAGGTGCGCGCCTGCGTCATCTTCCGCATGGAGAACGGCAAGGTGGCCGAGATCTGGCCGGTCATCGACTCCAGCTCCCTCGCGGCCGCGAGGCGATGACGTTCTCCGACGGGCGGTCCGGCGCCTGACCGATCATGAACCCAGCGTGCACTCCACCACATGGAACCGAGCTTCCGTCGCACCGCGGACTGGTCGGCCGCCGAGGACCTCACCTCCGTGGTGTTCCTGGAGGCGTGGCGGCGGCGCGGCGAGGTGCGGATCAGCCACGAAAGCAGGAGGGCCCCGAGGGCGGCATCGGCGGCTGATCCAGCTGCTCTCTCGGCTCACCGTCGAACCGCAGGTACGCAACCTCCCGCCCGCCGCACCACGGTCGCGATCATCGCGCATGCCCGCCGACGGCGGCCAGCGCCGCGCGGCAGCGGTCGAGCAACCTCTCGTCCTCGGTGACCTGTGCGGTGCTGTAACCGTCCTCGCGCGCGTTGTGCCGGCGTACGCGGCCCAGTTCGGCGGTCAGCAGCGGGGCCGAGTCCGCCGCGACCGGGCCCAACTCGGCCCAGAGCACGGCGACCCTGCGCCGGGTGTGGACGTTCGTCGTCCACACCCGTTCCAGCACCGGCAGCGCCGGGGCCGGGTCGCCGGTGATCCGCCACAGCGCGTGGGCGGCCGAGAGCACGAGCCAGCCGTACGGGTCCTTGCGGCGGGCCAACCGGCGCAGCCGCGTGCCCTGGGACTTTGTGGCCTGACCCAGTTCGGCCAGGAGGCCGGCCGCGTCGCGCCAGGCGTAGTCGCTGTCGTCGTCGAGACACCGGCCCGCGACCGTGAGGGCCGCGTCTGCGGAGCCGTCGACCTGCCACAAGGCCCGGGCGGCCGGCACCGCGAGCCCGAGGTCCGCTGCGGCGGCGGCCCGGCGGAGGACCGGCAGGCATTCCCCGGCATCGGGGGCGATCGCCGCGAGCGCCACGAGCACGGCCGGGGTGATGGGGCCGCCGAGCAGGTCGGGCAGGGCTTCGGCGGCGGCCGGGCCGATCGCGGCGAGCGCGCGGACGACGCTGTCGCGACGGTGATCGTGCGGGTCGTCGGCGGGCAGGTCGCGCAGGCGGCGCAGGAGCAGCGGCATCAGCGGCGCCGCGCGGGGCCCGAACCCGATCACAAGCTCGCCGGCGTCGCTCGGCATCGGCTCGCGATCGAGGGCCCAGGCCAGCATCGGCAGCGCACGCGGGTCACCCGCCCCGCTGAGAGCCCGCAACGCCGGCGAGACGGTGGGCAGTTCGCGCGACCATTCGATCACCCACGGCAGGTGCGCGTCCGCCTCGGTGTGCGGCAGGGCCCGCCGGGTCGTGGACTCCAGAGCCGCCGCCAGGGCGTCCGCGGCGGGAGCGGTCAGGTCATCCAGATGCTCCAGCACGCCGACCGCCCGCGCTCGCGTGCGCGGGTGCCCATCGCCGATCCGCTCGCCGACCAGACCGATCAGCTTACGGTAGTCACCGCGCCAGCCGTCGACGAGATTGCCCGCCGAGGTCAGGGCGTCCAGGTGACGCTCCCAGTCCTGGGACCGCAGCAGGCCCGTCAGCAGACGCACCCGCTCGTCCACGCGGTCGCCGAAGGACGCGCTCAGGCCGCGCACGAGTGCGTTTGCTCCGGGGGCCCGCCGGCCTTCGTCGCCCTGTTCGCGTAACCGGCGTACGGCACCGATGAGGGTGCCGGTCTCGAAACCGGCGGGCGCGGTGACTGCCGTGCCTGATCCGTACACGGCCGAGAGCATCTCCAACGCGTCGTCGACCACGGCCACCGGCGGCTCGTCCGGCGCGCCGGGCAACGAGGTGAGCTCGGCCAGCGCCACCAGCCGGAGCGGCAGGTCGGGCTCCGCCGCGACGATCCCCGCCAGCCACCCGCGCAGCGCGGGGTCGACGCCTTCCTCGAACCGCGCCAGCGTGCCGGCGGTACGCACGATCGCGCGCCGTACCTCCTCGTCGGTCTCCTCCGCCAGGCGCCCGGGCAGCCGCGTCAGCGCCGCCCGCCGCCGGCGCGTGCAGGCGGGCAGCA
The DNA here is from genome assembly GCF_053603495.1 of Nonomuraea sp. NPDC004186. Lineage (NCBI taxonomy): Bacteria > Bacillati > Actinomycetota > Actinomycetes > Streptosporangiales > Streptosporangiaceae > Nonomuraea > Nonomuraea sp. NPDC004186. The sequence continues at coordinate 165,872 of NZ_JBSGFQ010000008.1, forward strand.
CCTCGAGCACCGCCCCGCGCACCCGCGGATCCGCGTCCTCCAACAACCGCTCCCACAGCGGGTACGCCGCCTCGACCGCCTCGTTGGCCTTCCGGTACAGCCCGGAAAGTTCGGTGGGGTCCTCCGCCGAACCCATGCTGGCCAGCAGTTCCACGACACCGGGCCGGCCGGGGAGGTCCGGGCGCTCGGCGATGCGCAACAGGAACGGGATCGCCGCGACCGTGCACGGATAGACGTCGCCCTGATGGTGCACCGCGCCGTAGATGCCGTCGAGCGCGCTCTCGCGGACGGCGGGGTCGGGGTCGACCAGGTCACGCAGCAGGCCCGGAACCTCGGCGGCGGACCCATAGGCGTGGCGCATGCGCCCCCAGCGAATCTCGTCCAAGCCGGCGAACAGGTCATCCTCGACTGTCATGGGCAGACATCTTGCCAAAAGGTACGGGCCGCGGGCTCCCGCAAGGCCTGCTCGTGGGCATCTGAGCGGCGGCGTTGCGGCGCACACGCCGCCGGTGATGACCTGGCATGCCTTTTCCGGTGGTGTGGGCTATGGTCGGCCGTATGACGGGACCGTGGAGAACACCACAAGGGTCCATCGCGCTCGTCGGCGTGATGGCCCTGGTCCTGCTGTCCCTGGTGTCGCTGATGCTGACCAGCGCTTCGGGCAGAGCGAGCGGCGATCCCGTCGTCGTGCAGGGGTCGGCCTCCGGCCCGGCGTGGAGCCTGGGCGGAGGGGACGCCGACCTGTCCAGCCTGCCGCCGCAGGCGAGCGGCGTCCGCGAGCACCACGTACTGTCGCTGTGGCCGCCGATGCGCGGCCAACGCCACGGCGAGCTCGCCCATCTGGCGCTGCTGCCGTCACCGGGCTCGATCGTGGACACGTTCCGCGATCCTCAACAGCTGGCGCACCGCACCGCGGGATCGCGCAGCCCGCCGCTCACCTAGCCGACGTCTTCCCCGTTCGGCTCTGCGGCCACGCGCGCCGCGGAGTCTGACCGCGCGCCCGCGCCGTCTGTCGGCGCCGGGTCTCTGCGTGCCGTTGCGCCTGGAGACGTCTGATGACCGTCCCTATCGCAGGAGAAGTGACAGGGCCACCTGTCCCATGCCGCCTTTTCTCTCGACGTCAGCTAGGAGCTGATCATCGTCATGCCGTTTGTTGGATCTCTGTGGCTGGAGCGCTTGCGCGAGCCCGGCCCGATGGCACGTGGGAGCGCGGGATGAGCCCGATGCGGCGCCTGGTGGCGCTCGACCTGGGCACCGCGCGTACTCGATCGTTGAGCGGGCACGCCATCGCCGACCGGCCGTCGGCGATCATGAGGCGAGCTTCCGGCGTGGCGGATGTGGTGCGGCCCATCCGGCACGGCATGGTGGCCGACCCCGGCGCCTGCGTCCGGCTGGTGCGCCTGGTGTTGCAGGACACCCGGCTCTACGACGGCCGGCCGCCGGCGCGAGTCCTGGCCGGGGTGCCGATCGCGGCGTCGCCGGGCGATCGCCGGGCCGTCCACGCCGCGGTATCCGAGATCGCCGGGTGCGAGGTGACGCTGGTGGAGGAGCCGCTGGCCGCCGCCGTCGGGGTCGGCCTGGACGTCCTCGATCCCCAGCCCTGCCTGGTGCTGGACGTCGGGGCGGGCATCGTCGAGGTCGCGGCCATCGGTGCCGGGGCCGCCGTCGACGCGGCCTCCCTCCAGCTCGGCGCCACCACCGCCGAGGGGCTGCCGCCGTACGCGCTGGAAAGCGTCGTCGAGATGACGGCGGGCCTGCTACGCCGCCTGCCGGCCGCGTCGCGCTCCCGGGGCCTGGTGGTCACCGGCGGCGGCGCTCATCAGGAGCTGCTGCTGAGCCGCCTGCGCACCGCGCTGCGGCTGCGGATCAGCGTGGCACCCCAGCCGCAGCACGCCACCATCCGCGGCCTGATGCGCCTGTGCCTGCAGCCGGCCCTGGCCGAAGGCCTCGGCCTGCGCGCCCGCTGACGTATTCCGTTCGCAGAAAGGACCTTCCATCATGACCGACAACCACGAGACCTCACACCTCAGCAGCGTGCAGCTCCAGTCGCTGCGCCAGGACCTGCAGCAGCAGCTGGAGCAGCGCAGGCGGCACCTGGACGGGCTGCGGGTGCAGGAGCAGGAAGGCAGCGGCGCCGACGGCACGTGGCAGGAGCTGGTCATCTCGATCACCGCCGCCGAGCGCGCCGTCGCCGAGCTGTCCCAGGCCTACGACAGGCTGGTGGCCGGCACCTACGGCCGCTGCGCGCGCTGCCAGGCGGCCATCCCGTTCGAACGGCTCAAGGTCCGGCCGCTGGCCCGCAACTGCATCGACTGCCAGCGGCGGCACGAGGCCGCCTGACACCGCGGAAGGGAGCGGGGCAGCCCGCTCCCTTCCGCCGACCCGGAGTTGAACATGATCACATTGGACCGCCTGGTGAACGTGCTCGGCGGGTACGGCGTGCGGCTGTGCGGCAACCCCGAGGCGCGCTCGGCCTGGCTGCGCAGCGTCGCGATGCCCGATGCCACCGACCGCCACGCCGCCGGCGACCTGCTCCTGGCCGTCGGCACCACCTCGATCGCCGAGGCCGTGCAGTGGGCCGCCGCGTCCCGAGCCACAGCGGTCCTGGTCCGCCCCGCCGAAAGCGGCGCGGACGTCGAGCGGGACGCCGCCGCGCTCGGCGACCGGCACGGGGTGGCCGTCCTGCTGGCCGACCCCGCCGTCTCGTGGAGCCAGCTCGCCGGCGTGGTGTACGGGCTGGTGCTGGAGAGCCGTGAGACCGCCTCCGGACGCGGCCCGACCGACCTGTTCGCCCTGGCCGACAGCCTGGCCGACGTCATCGGCGGGGCGGTGACCATCGAGGACCGGCACTCGCGGGTGCTGGCCTACTCCCGTTCCCAGCAGGCAGGCGACCCGGCCCGGTTGGAGACCATCCTCGCCCGGCGCGTTCCCGACCGGCTGCGCGAGCTGTTCCAGGAGCAGGGGGTGTTCGCCCGGCTGGCTGCGACGGACGAGCCGGTGTTCGTCCCCGCCGATGCCGGGCACGGCCTGACCGGGCGGATGGCCGTGGCGGCGCGGGCCGGCCGCGAACTGCTCGGTTGGGTGTGGGTGACCTGCGAGCGCCCGCTGACCGGCGCCCATCTCCGCGCGCTGGCGGACGGCGCCCGCACCGTCGCGCTGCACCTGCTGCGTTCCCGGGCCAGCGCCGACCTGGAGCGGCAGGTGGAGTCGGACCTGGTCATCCGGCTGCTGGAGGGCAGCTCCGACGCCGAGACGGTGATCAGCCGGCTGGGCCTGGCGCCGCAGCCGATGCGGGTCATCGCCGTCCGCGCGCACACCGCCGATCGGCACGCCGCGCTGCTGCTGGCCTTCGAGCAGGCGACCACCGGATTCGGCTGGTCCAGGCCCGGCCGCAGCGCGCTGCTCGGCGACACGCTCTACACCATCATGCCGGCCGAGCAGGCCGACGCGGCCCGGCAGTGGATCATCGCCCTCCACCGCGAACTGCCCGCTCAGATGCACGTCGCGGCCGGGATCAGCGCACCCGCCGAGGTCGCGGAGCTGCCCGCCGCCCGCCAGGAAGCCGACGAGTGCCTGGCGCTGCACGAGAGCGCCAGGCCCGGCGCCGTCCCGCCCGCCTACGACGAGTCCTGGGACGACATTCTGCTGCGGCGGCTGCGCGCGGCGGCGCGTACCGGCCGGACTCCGGCCCGCGGGCCGGTGAGCACGCTGCTGCGGCACGACACCCGTCACGGTACGGGCTTCGTGGCCACGCTGCGGGCCTGGCTGATGAGCCAGGGCGACCTGGGCCTGGCCGCCGAGCAGCTTGGAGTCCATCCCAACACCGTGCGCAACCGGCTGCGCAAGATGGACGAGCTCGTTCCCCTGGACCTGAACGACGGTCGCAAGCGCCTCGCCATGATCATCATGTTGGCCGCCGTCGAGGACGAGCCCCGTCACTGACACGTTGTACCGGATCGACAACGGCGGCGCCGCGATTGTCGCCCGCCCACAATGCCGCAGGTCGCCGCCAGGGCCATGCTGACTGGGACACCCCGTCATTCGTCCCGTTGGAGGTTGGGCATGGTCGGCAACTGGCCGAGATCGGTGATCGTGGTGGGCGCGGGCATCGTGGGCCTGTCGACCGCCTGGTTCCTGCAGGAACGCGGCGTCCAGGTCGACGTGGTGGACCGCGGGGGAGTGGCGGCCGGCGCCTCCTGGGGCAACGCCGGATGGATCGCCCCCGGCCTGGCCATCCCGCTGAACGAGCCCGCCGTCCTGCGCTACGGCCTGCGCTCGCTGCTGAACCCGGCCGCGCCGCTGCACGTGCCCGCGAGCCTCGACCCGGGCCTGTGGCGGTTCCTGGCCGGGTTCGCCGCCAACAGCCACTGGCGGTCCTGGACCCGCGCCGCGCGGGCCAACGTGCCGCTCAACGACGAATGCATCGAGGCCTACGAGGTGCTCGCCGCCGACGGCGTGTCCGCCCCGGTCGTCGCGGCGCCGATCACGGCCGCGTTCCGTACGCCACGCCAGGCCCAGGGGCTGCTGCGCGAGCTGCGCAGGCTCCAGGCGGTCGGGCAGCGGGTCGATCACACCGTGCTGGACGGCGACCGGCTCAGCGAGCACGTCCCGCTCGCCGGCGACGCGCTCAGGGCAGGGGTACGGATCGACGGCCAGCGCTACGTCGACCCGGGCGCCTTCGTGCACGCTCTGGGCAAGGCCGTCATGCGACGTGGCGCGACCGTGTACGCGGTCGAGGTCGACGAGGTGCGTACCGATGACAGGAAGGTGGTCGTCCGCACGGCCAAGGGCACCGTCCTGTCCGCCGACGCGGTGGTGCTCGCCACCGGCGCGTGGCTGCCCCGGCTGGCCCGGGAGTGGGGCGTGCGCGTCCCGGTGCGGGCGGGCCGCGGTTACTCCTTCACCGTGCCGGTCGACCATCCCGTCCCCGGTCCCGTCTACCTGCCCGACGTACGTGTGGCGTGCACGCCGTACCAGGGCCGGCTGCGGGTGGCGGGCACCATGGAGTTCCGGGACCCGGACGCCCCGCAGGTGCCCGCCCGGCTGGAGGCCATCATCGCCTCCGCCCGTCCGCTGCTGCGGGGTGTGCGCTGGGAGGAGCGGACCGACCTCTGGGTGGGGCCCCGCCCCGTCACTTCGGACGGACGGCCGCTCATCGGCGCGACGGTGGCTCCCACCGTCTACGTGGCGGGCGGGCACGGCATGTGGGGCATGGCCCACGGCCCGATCACGGGACGGCTGCTGGCCGAACAGATCACCACCGGCAAGCAGCCCGCCGCCCTGGCCGAATTCGACCCCCTCCGCTGACCCACGGCAGCGCCGCCGAGCCTGACGGAGACGTTCCCCAGGAGCCGCGTGAGACAGCTATTGCATAGGAAGCTTTCCTATTTAATACTGCGATCAACGCAGCGTATCGCGGCGCGCGATGCTCCATCGCGCTCCTGCTGCACGTGACGCCCTGTCTCACCGGCTCGGCGACTTACTGCCCGGAGGTCCTCGTGGTTCGTCGTGTCCCTGCCCTCCTCACCGTCATGCTCGCCGCGCTCGGCGCGCTGTCCATCTCCGCCGCGCCGGCGCAGGCGGCAGACGTGGAGGTGACCTACAGCCCGATCTCGCTCGGCGACTACTGCTCCGCCAGGGTCAATTCCTCCTCCACCATCGGCTTCTACAACGGCGGCCTGAGCTGCTACCGCTGGAGCAGCGGCGGCTCCGGCATGACCTACACCGGCAGCGGAAGCGCCTCCGCCGCGTGCGCATACTTCAACCCCACCTACACCTACCTCGGCTCTGCCCAGGGCGCCAGCCAGGCGCTGATCTGCAGGTACTCGGTCTGACCTAAGCCGATGCCGCCGCGCGGGCGAGGTCCGTCCGCGCGGTCGTCGCCGCAGCGAGGGCTTTCGTCGTGCACGGCCAGGACGTCCATCGTCGTCCCCGTCGCCGCTGAAGGTCGCGCCGCTGAAAGGGTGAGTCGTCAGGAGGTGCGAGCGTCGTAGTTCTCGCGGTTTGCGAGGACCTCGGCCATGTGCGTCTGCGCCCAGTTTCTGAGCCCGCGCGTCATGTGGTGGAGCGAGAGGCCGAGGTCGGTCAGCTCGTAGGAGACGGTGACAGGGACGGTTGGCGTCACGGTACGGGTGAGCAGACCATCGTGTTCCAGCGACCGTAGCGTCTGGGTCAGCATCTTCTGGCTGACCCCGGCCAGAAGCCGAGAGATCTCGGAGTAACGCATCGCCTTCGGAGCGTCCGCGTGTGCCGCACCGGGCCGGCGAGGGCTGTTGTCGCCGCCCAGCGCGCACAGGATCAGGACGACCCACTTGTCCGAGATCCGGTCGAGCAGCTGCCGGCTGGGGCACTCTGCCAGGAACGCGTTGTACTCCACCTTGGCCTGAGTCCTCTTCTGGGCCGCCTTCATCGTCGTCACTGATCGCACCTCTCACCGATGGGTGGGTTACGCACTCCAAAGTGCCTACTTCCTGACAGGAGGTTTCTCTCCAATGCTGATGCAGGGAGGCAGAAGGCGCCACCCCCAAGTGCACGACGAAAGGCAACAAGATGAGCACGCTCTCCCTCTCTCTTCCCGGCGGCACTTGGACTCTGAGTGACCTGAGTGTCACCCGGTTCGGCTACGGCGCCCTGCAACTGGCCGGCCCGTGGGTCATGGGGCCGCCCGCCGATCGCGACGGTGCCCTGGCCGTTCTGCGCGAAGCGGTCGACCTCGGTATCACTCACATCGACACCAGCGACGCCTACGGGCCGCGCGTCACCAACGAGTTGATCCGCGAGGCACTGCACCCCTATCCCGAGTCGCTGCACATCGTGACCAAGGTGGGCGCGACCCGCGACGAACAGGGTGGCTGGCCTCCGGCCCGGCGACCCGAAGATCTGCGCCGCCAGGTCCACGACAACCTCAAGTCCCTCGGGCTCGACGTGCTCGACCTGGTCAACCTCCGGCTCGGCAACGCCGCAGGTCCCCAGTCCGGCTCGCTCGCCGAGGCGTTCGAGACGCTCGTCGAACTCCAGCGGCAGGGCCTGATCCGCCACCTCGGGGTCAGCAACGCCACCGGGGAGCAGGTCACCGAGGCACAGAGCATCGCGCCGATCGTGTGCGTGCAGAACATGTACAACCTCGCCCACCGCCACGACGACAAGCTCATCGACCGGCTCGCCACCGACGGCGTCGCGTACGTGCCCTTCTTCCCCCTCGGGGGCTTCACCCCGCTTCAGTCCTCGGCGCTCTCGGCGGTCGCCGCTCGACTGGAGGCGACACCGATGTCCGTCGCACTGGCCTGGCTGCTGCAGCGATCACCGAACATCCTGCTCATCCCCGGCACGTCATCCACGGCACACCTGCGCGAGAACATCGCCGGCGCGGGACTCTCCCTCTCTCATGAGGACTTGACCGAGCTGGACGACATCAGCCGCTGAATGCCCCAGAGCTGAACGGCCCACAAGCCACGACCGAAGCCACGATTCAAGTTCCGGCCCCGGTCGCCTTCGCGCGACCGGGGCCGAAGCAGGACGATTCGCCCTCGCCTGGATGACTTCAGATCATCAACCGTCGGGGAGCGGCGGTGGCAGGCGTCCTGAGCGCGTTGAGCCGGATCATCACGCTCGGCCGGACACTGAACAAGTGAGCCAAACCGGCGGCTTGGATTGCGAAGAGCCGTTTTGCCCTAACCGCCACTGCGCGATATGTGATCAAGCCGGAAGCGCGCATTTCAGTAATGCACACCTGTCTTGTCTGCCACATTTGGGCGGGGGGACGGCGCGCCCTTCTGGCCCGCTGGGGACGTATTCCGGCTGCTCATCCCCTCAGCGCTAAGCGTTACGGGATAACCCGAATTTATTTGGGTTACATTATGCATCCTTGACAGCACTCAATGTCAAAGATCATGGTGGAGGCATTCGCCCGGCGGCCTTCAAGTCGTGATTGAGGTCTGGGCACGGTCTGTTTTCGTCGGATACGACAGGGGGAATTTCTGCATGTCAGAATTCATCAACGTCCTCATCGCCATCGACGCGGAAACCATTCTCGGAAGGTTCGGCAAGAACACCGATCCGAACGGCCCGACATCGATCCCCGACAGCAGCAACCTGATCTACATGACCACCCGGCAGAACCAACTCGGCGGCGCTCCGGGCAGCGAGTTGACAATCAACGCCTCGCCTATGGACATCATCAGGTGGCGCGAGACGACACTATCCCTGAACTCCGAGTACACCGGCATCCTCTACAGGTTCAACACCCTGGCCGGACAGGACCTGATCAGCACCCCCGTACCAAGGTCGGTGATGCTCAGCGAGCCGCAGCCGAACAGCCAGGACCCGCTGAATCCCACCACCCAGAGAATCAACAGCTATTACTGGGAGTGCGAGGTCCTGGACACGGGGACGGTCACCTACAACTTCAGCTTCATGATTCTCAACCACAAGGGTGAGAAGCAGGGTTACTACTGCTGGGACCCCTTCATCAATATTCAGCCCTAGGGGCCGGCGCACACCGGCTCGTACGCTCTGCCCGGCACGTACAGGCCCCATTCCTGCCGGGTGAGCGCCCGCTGGGCCAAGGCGCAGGCGTTCTCCACGCTCACGGCGGGCAAAGCCACGTTCCAGAGCCGGATCGTCTTGTCGTAGCCGGTGCTCACCAGCGTGCGACCGTCGGGGGTGAAGGCCACTGCGGAGACGTCCTCGCGATGGCCGGTCAGCGGGCGGCCGAGCTGCCGCCCGGTGGCGACGTCCCAGAGCCGGATCGTCCGGTCGCGGCCGGCGCTGGCGAGCAGCCGGGCATCGGGGGAGAAGGCCACCATCCAGACCGTGTCGGTGTGTCCGACCAGTGGCTGCCCGAGTTGTCGTCCGGTGGTCACGTCCCACAGCCGGATCGTCCGGTCGGCGCTCGCGCTGACGAGGAGGCGGCCGTCCGGGCTGAAGGCGACGTGCTCGACGGCGCCGGTGTGGCCGCGCAGCGGGGTGGCCTTGTCGCTGCGTGTGCGCGGATCGAAGAGCCTGATGGTCCCGTCGTCCATGCCGATGGCGAGTGTGGCGTCCTTGGCGGCGAAGGCCAGGGACGAGGCTTGGACGCCGGTCACCGGCGTGCCCGTCTGCCGGTGCGCGCGCACGTCCCAGAACCGTAAGGTGTCGTCGAATCCGGTGCTGGCGAGCGTCGCGCCGTCGGGGCTGAACGCCAGCGCCAGCACCCAGTTGTCGAGGTGCGCGGCATGGCCGAGCAGCGGTTCCCCGATCTTGCGCCGCGTGGCGACGTCCCACAGCAGGATCGCCCCGTTGCTCTGTCCGGTGGCGAGCACTTTGCCATCGGGGCTGAAGGCGACCGGGCCGTGCTCGCCCATCTCACCGGCCGACAGGGGCCCGCCAAGCCGGTCGCGCGCGGCCAGGTTCCACAGGAAGGCGCCGGGCACGCTCGACGTGGCCAGCGTGCTCCCGTCGGGGCTGAGCGCCATGCCGTAGACGGTGCCCGTGCCCCGCTTGGTGACAGGTCTGCCGGCCTGCCGGCCGCGCAGGAGGTCCCACACGCGGACGGTGCCGTCCACACCGGCGCTCGCCAGCCGCGTCCCGTCCGGGGAGAACGTCACGTCCTGGGGCGTGCCGGTGTGGCCCACGAGGGGCGTCCCCACCTGCTCGCGGGTGAGGGTGTCGTACAGGACGACAGTGCCGCCGCCACCGTCGGCGGCCAGGAGCGTGCCGTCCGGGCTGACGGCCAGAGCGGCGCCGGGCCCCTTGAGCGGGGCGCCGATCCGCGCGTGGGTGGCGGTGTCCCACCAGCGCACGGTGTCGTCGCTGTCGACGCTCAGCAGTCTGGTTCCGTCGGGGGTGAAGGCCACCTTCCACGCCTCGATGTTCCCCGTACGGGTCACCGGGCTGGGCCTGATCTCGCGGTGCCGGGCCACGTCCCAGAACAGCACCTGCCCGCGCGTGCCGGCAGTGGCGAGCGTCCTGCCGTCCGGGCTGAAGGTGACGTCCTCGGCCTGGTCGGCCCCGAAGCCCCCGATCCGCCGGCGGGTGGCGACGTCCCACAGGTACAGCGTGCCGTCCCCTCCTGCGGCGGCGAGCGTGGCGCCGTCCCGGCTGATGGCCAGAGCCTCGAAGGGCGTGGTGGTGCCATCGGTGAACCCGGGGACGGCGATCGGATCGCCGGAGGGGCGCCGGGTGACGACATCCCAGATCCGGATCGCGCCCCCGTCGGCCTGCTCCGTGCGGCTCGCGCCGAACAGCAGCCGGCCGTCCCGGCTGAAGGCCAGCCCCGTCGCCCATTCCCCAGGCCCGGTGGTGAAGCGCGCGGCCTGGCGGCCCGTCGCGGTGTCCCACAGCCGGACGGTGCCGTCGCGCCCCGCCGACGCCAGGAGCCTGCCGTCGGGCGCGAACGCCACCTCGTCCACCACCCCCGTGTGGCCGGTGAACACGGAGCGGGCCGGGTTGAGCAGGGCCGCGGTCATGGCCGCGCGGGCCTCCGGCGTGTCCCTCATCCTCCGGGCCGCCACCGCCAGCAGCCGCGACAGCGCCGGGTCGGTCTCGCCGAGCTCCAGGCTGCGGCCCGCCAGCTCGCGCGAGCGCGCGGCGTCTTCCTGCGCGCCGGCCTCGGCGGCGCGGTTCGCGGCGACGCCCGCCCCGACCACCGACGTCAGGAACAGGATCACCAGCGCGGCCAGACCCGCGCGGCGGAAGCGGGTGGCCCGCCTCTCCAGCCGGTCGCTCTCGCGCAGGAACACACGCTGTGCCCCGGTCAGCGCGGGACCGCGCACGGGGTCCGCCTCCCAGCGCGGGAACACCTCTCGCAGCGCCGCCAGCCGGGTACCGCGGTAGAGGAATTCCGGGTCGCGCTTCCTCGCCTCCCAGTCGGCGACTCCGTCCAGGAACTGGCGGAACAGCACGTGGTCGCCGCGGCCCTCGTCGAGCCACTTCTTGAGCTTGGGCCACTCCTCCAGCAGCGCGTCGTGGGCGATCTCCACCGCGCCGTGCGCGTCGCCGCTCCGGCCGTCACCCGGGTCGCCGCTCCGGATCAGGAGCCGGCGCTCGGTGAACGCCTCCAGCACCGCTTCGACGTCGTCCGTGCCGCCCGCCGGACGCCTGCCGACCAGCTCGTCGCGCGCAACGCGGCGGCGCACGGGCCGCCCGTCGGGTCCGATGACGGCCAGCCTCAGGAAGATCTCCCGCGCGACCTGACGCCGTTCGGCGGAAAGGCTTTCGTACACCTCGTCGGCGGCCGACTCCACGGCGTGGGCGATCCCGCCGACCTCGCCGTACGCCTGGCTCGTCAGCGTGCCGCCCGCGCACTTCTCCCAGGTGAGCAGCATCGCGTGCGACAGCAGGGGCAGCGCGCCCGTGCCGTAGGCGGCCTCGCCGGTCCGCGAGCGCAGGTCATGCAGCACGTCGTCGACCAGCGCCGGCTCGACCTGGACCCCGGCCGCCGTGGCCGGTCCCGTGATGGCGCGGCGCAGGTCGGACTCCGTCATGGGGCCCAGCGTGTACTGCCCGCCGTCCAGCGCCTCGGCCAGCACGGGATGGGCGTTGCACTCGGTGGCGAAGTCGCCGCGCACGCCCAGGACCACGAGCGCGGCCGAGCGGGCCGCCGCCACCAGGGCGGTGGCGAACGCCTCCCGTTCCTCCCGCCCGGCCAGGAGGAACACCTCCTCGAACTGGTCCACGACGAGGACGAGCCGGCCCGGGTCGCGGCGCTTCAGCCGCTCGGCCTCGGCCAGTACGGCGTGCCGCACGGTCAGGTGCGCGTCCTGAGGGTTGGCTCCCAGCGAGCGGCGCACCGCCCCGGCCTCCAGTTGACCGAGATGGCTCAGCCGGACCGCCAGTTCGTCGAGCGGGTGCTCTCCCGGCGTCATCAGTTCCTGCGGCCAGTGCTCGCTGCCGGGCGCGCCGGGCAGCAGGCCGCGGGAGATCGCGGGCCGCAGCCCGGCCCGCAGCAGCGAGGACTTGCCCGCTCCTGACGCTCCGGCCACCATGACCAGGCCCGACCCGGTCAGGCGCTCCGCCAGCCGGCCGAGCAGCCGGGCGGTGTCCCGCTCACGGCCGTGGAAGATCGGCGCGTGCTCCCGTTCGAACGGCCACAGGCCCCGGTACGGCGCCAGCCCGGCACGCCAGCGGGGACCGGGTGCCCCCTCCGGCCGCGGGGCGTCCAGGCGCCCGTTGAGCAGCGACAGCTCTTCGAGGATCCGGATCGAATGCTCGTACTGCCTGAGCATGAGATCGCGGTCGCTCCGGGCCCGCGCCTCCTCGTGGTGCCGTACCCGCAGAAGCTCCGACACCTTGCGCGACATGTCCTCCAGAAGCAGGCGGAACTCGGCGAAGTCGCCGCTCAGCTCGCCGAACGCCTCGGTGAGGCGCTCCTGGATCCGGCGGTCGCCGCTGACGAGGGCCGCCTCGATGGCGGTGCCCGCCGCGTCCACCCGGTGCAGCACCGCCGCCATCGCGCGCCGCAGCTCGGCGGCGCCCTCCCCGCCTTCCTCCAGGCTTGCGAGGAGCCGGGCGACGACCTCGGCCTCGAGCTCCTCCTGCGTGGGAGGACGGCCGGAGGTACGCCGCCGCAGCGCGTCCGCCGCCTTGATCAGCACGTCGGCGAGCACGTTGCCGCCCACCCCGCCGAGCACGTCGGCCCCGGCGGCGAGCAGGTTGCCGGACGTCAGCGGGATGAGGGCGCACGCGCACAGCGTCACCACGATCCCGTGCGGCGACAGCTTCAGCAGGCCGCCGCCCATGCGCCGCACCACGTCGGCGATCCGTTCCCGGGCCGCGCGTGCCTGCTGGGCTCCGGGCTCCTCCCCGGTCGGCTCCATGCGCGCTCCCGTCCGTCCGCGAAGGCACCCTGCCGTACCGGTTCATCGCCGACGGCGGGCTCGCCGCTACGTCCGGCACGGGCGGGCTGCAGGCGAATCCTGATCAGCCGCGTCGGCGCGCTCAGCGAGGGATGAAGCCGCGGTAGACGACGCGCCGACGCCGGAGCACCGGCCACTGCCGGTCCTTGATACCGCTCAGCGCGAGGACGGTCATCGCACCGGCGAGGAAGGTGCCCACGATGACGCTCATGACCAACATGAAGGCGATCTCCACAATAATCCCCTCGTCAACAGTTGAAATCTGAACTTGATGGCGTGAACAGCGCCCCTCCCCGCTCTATTCCGCGAGGTCTGCGACGCTGAACCTCGAGCTTGCGACGTCGAAGCTTCAGCGGCTCAAGGTGCGCTCTGATCGTGGGTCTCGCCATGATCGGTGTCCGGCGCCATGGTCTGGATACGCGCCTCCGCCACCTGCCGCATGATGCGGTGGGCCCCGCACGCCTCGGCGGTGGCGTACGCCTCTGCGGCCAGCGCCACCGCGTCGTCCCGTCGCCCCTGCGCGGCGGCGATGTAGATCAGCCCTACCTGGTTGGCGGCGACGGCGGCCGGCAGCCCGAGCTCCCGGCATAGCCGTACCGATGCCTCCAGATGCTGCCGGGCGGCGTCCAGCCGGCCCGCGGCATGGTCCGCGATCCCCAGGTGCCGGAGCGCTTCCCACTGGGTGTATCGGTCGCCTGCCGCAGTGGCCAGGTCGTACGACTGCTCAAGGAGGGGAATGGCGCGGTCGGGGTCGCTCCGTACGACCTGGTGGAAACAGCCCTCCCAGAACACCGAACCCGCCTGGCCCGCCGCATCACCCAGCGTCCGGTACAGGTGTGTCGCACGCTCGAACAGCGCCAGCTCCCGTGGGTCCTCGCGCCGGTCGTCGAGGAACCGCGCGTGCAAGATCCGTCCCCGGGCCAAAGCGAGATCGGCTTCGACCTTGTCCAGCTCCCGCTCCGCCGCGGCCGGCTCACCGACATCGCCGACGAAGACAGGGTGCTCATAGGACAGCTTGGCCTTCTCGATATGTCCCTCCATGCCTGCCCCGCTATGCCCCTCGTTGCGGTCCATGAGACCGTACGCCGGCGATCTCAACAAGCACTCAGACCCATCCAACCCTGCTCATGGCCATGTGTGCGGGGTCATTCGTCGTCTGGATCCGCCGGCGCCGCGGTCGGTGCGATCTGCAACGGTGCAGCAGCCCCGCCGGCGATCTCGCGCCCCTGATTCAGTGTGTAGTCAAGCTGCCTGGCCAGGAGCGGGAGGGTCGCCGGAGGTAGATACGCATCGGCGCCGGCGTCGAGGAGGCGTCGGACCGGGCCGTGATACTGAACTCCGAGTTCGTGGTCCTCGATTTCGGTGACGACGACGCGAGCTTTCGGGAACATCGATCGGAGCGCCGCGATCAGCTGCGGGCTGCCTGGAGGTACCAGCAGCACATCGGTTGTCGTGGGAGCCGCATGCATGTCGAGCACTACGTAGTCCGCCCCGAGCTGGGTCGACAGCGCAACCCGGGCCGCGGTCGACAGCTCCATCGCGGTGGCCACGACCGTCACGCTCTCGTAGTCGATCGGTGCTTGATCGTTGGCCTCGTCCGGCGCGTCGCGATCGACGATGGCGCCTTGGACCACGTCGATGGTGCTGGAGATTGTCGCTATCGACGCGCCGTCACGCGTGACGACCACGTTCTCGCCAGGCTCGAGGGCGTCGATGAGCGCCACGACATCTTCGGGAAGGCGGGCCACGTCGATTCGCTGCGCCGAGCGTGGGGCGCGTTTGCGGATCACCATGCCTGGGACGCGCTCACGGCTGCGTAGGCACCCTGCGTCATGAGCAGCCCCGGTCGCCTGTCGACATGGCCGCTGCCCCGGAGGCGCCGTTCAACCCGATGATCACATGAATCCCTTCAGATACCGTGACCTTGTTGGATGCCACTGAACGCTCATTGGTTCGAGCCGCGCCGGAGATTCCTTCATCGACCCGCTGGTACTCCGCACGGACAAAGATCGCGGCGTAGGGCCAACTGTCCCGTGCCACCGAAGCCGGACCGGTGTCACCGATGCCCGATGGAACCGAGCCAGGTCGCAGACGAGGACGCCGTGGTGAAGCGGATCACCTGCAAGGGAGCAAAGCGTGGGTCATCGATGCGCTGCTGTATGTCCGCTCGTCGCGCCGCGTGCTGGGACCATGCCCACCATGCGGGGTGATCTCGCCGGAACCATTCCGCCACGGTCTCGCGGTTCCCGTTGAAGATTGATTCGCGGAGAAGTGTCCTGCGCAGTGACCGCCGCAGGATCCGAGGCATGATGACCCGCCGTGGGTAGTCCAGCCATACGACGGTGTCGGCGCGTTCCCATAGCAAGTCACGGACCTCTGGGTAGCCGAACGAGTCGAAGACCCAGGCCGGTGAGTTGGCGATCTCTGCGACCTGAGCGGGAAACCGCTCGTTCACGGCCCAACCGGGACCGGCGAAGTACAGGGCGTCCATCTCGTGATAGGACACGGCGAGTTGGCTGCTCAGGGCCCGTGCCATGGTGGATTTACCCGCCCCGCTGATGCCAACTACGAGGATGCGCTGCATCCATGCAGGCTAAGCCCTGGGGACTGCGGCGGAACGCGAGGGGACATCCGTACGATCGCGACGACCGGACTTCGATGGCACACGGCCGACCGGGCCCGCAGGCGGAGACCGGCCGCCAGGCTGCCGTGCGCGCTGGGTCACGCCGATACGCGTACCAGCGGATGGAGTCTGCGGCGGGCGCCCCGCGGGACGCCCGCCGGGGCTCACACGCTCCTGGCGCCGATGCGCCTGATCCAGTGCTGGCAGTAGACGCAGGCGCCGCGGTCCTTCCAGCCCGGCGAGGTCTCCTTACCGCCCCACTTGCCTCCCGGGTGCCACACCCGGGCATGGAAGACGAAGGTGTCCCCGGGGATCTTCTCGACCGAGCTGATGCCGGCGCCGGGGCCGTTCAACCAGCGCTTGAGCGCGTCCACCTCGGCGCAGGACTCCGGCGGCCACCTCTCCGACTGCGTGATGCCGCTGACCAGTGCGGTGATGAGGGGGGTGGTCGCGTATTGGTGCATGTCCTGGCCGCTGAAACCCTCGTAGGTCACCCCGGGCGAGCCGATCACGGCCAAGCCGCAGACGACTCGTCCCACCGGTGTCTCGCTCGCTCTGCTGCTCAGCAGCCCCGCGCGGTATCGATCGCAGATGCCCGTGGCCGTGGAACGGGCCGCGTTCTCGGCGTCCCTGATCTTCCTCGCTTCGACCTCGACCCGCTGGCGCTCCCGCTCGGCGCTGTCCTTGCGGGCCTGGTCGTCGACGTAGATCTGCCACGCTCCGTTGTCGCCGTAGGCGTCCAGCCACTGCTGGAACTGGGTGATCGCGGCGCCTGGGGTCATCTCGTTCAGGCCGACCCTGCTCTCGTAGGTCGTGAGCTTGCTCCTCAGGGCGGTCATCGTGTCCAGGCTGAAGCCCGACCTCGGGGTGTGGCCGGAACAGAGGGCGCTGACCTGCACCTTTCGTTGGAAGAACCACACCTTTACGGTGTCGCGATCGGCGGTGGCGGCGGGAAGGGGGGTGAAGAACTGATAGGGCTCCATCGACCTCGTCCTCGTGCCGGACCGTTCCAAAAACGGTCGGGTCAGCAAAACGTACGCCCCGCGCGAGCGCCCGCAAATAGTGCCGCGGTAAGGGCCGCCCGCAACAGGACCTATTGAGGAGGCCGCAGGACCGGGGGCGAGGTGTCGATGCCCTGGCACCGGAAGAGCATGATCGTGAGCGGTCACGATCATGTCCAGGCGTACGGGGCTACCAGGCGGCTGCGCCGTTCAGGCCGGTGGCGAACAGGGCGCCCGAGTACTGCCCGGTAGGCGCGTCGGCGGCCAGGGTGGCGAGAGTGATCACGACCGAGACGCCGTCGTCGGCGGAGCGGAGGCCGGTGTGGTCGTTGAGGCCGGTTGCGCAATATAACACGTTCACACCTGCCGCATATCGGCGCGGGTGGTCTGGCTGGGGGCGGGGTTGGGCTCGGCGATGCCGGCGTTGTTGACCAGCACGTCCAGGTGTTCGATCTCGTTCTCGACCTGGCGTGCGGCGGCGGCGATGGAGGCGTCGTCGGTGACGTCCAAGGCCGGCGGGCGGGCGTCGATGCCGTCCGTGGTGAGGGCGGCGACGGCGTGGGCGCCGCGGCCTGCGTCTCGGGCGCCTACGAGTACGGTGAATCCGAGCCGGCCCTCAGCCGGTTGGGCAGGGCGCGGTTATGCAGGTAATGGCAGGGCCTGCCTTAACGGTCCAGGTAGTACATAGCGTGAAGCGCATGGATCCGAAACGTGAGCTGCGCGAATTCCTGATGTCGCGCCGCGCCCGCCTGACCCCGGGGAGGCGGGGGTGCTGCACTACGGGATGCGCGCACGCCGGGTGCCGGGACTGCGGCGCGACGAGGTCGCCAGGCTCGCCGGGGTGAGCGTGGACTACTACACGCGCCTTGAACGCGGGCAGGTCGCCGGGGCGTCGGACTCGGTGCTGGACGCGCTCGCCCGGGCGCTGCGGCTGGACGGCGCAGAACGGGAACACCTGACGGACCTGGCCCGCGCGATCCGGCCCGGCACGAAACGCCGAACCCGCGCGGCAGCCGCGCCCGTACGAGCGAGCCTGCTGAGCACCGCCCCGATCATCGGCGCCACCCGCCCCGAGCACCTCGCCGACGCGGTCGCCGCCCTCGACATCGACCTCACCGCTGACGAGGCCCACCTCCTGGAAACCCCGTACACGCCTCGTACCCCGTCCGGATACTGACGGCAGCCGGACCGATGGCCCCTCCGCCGGCGTCAACGGCGGGGTCGTCTTCAAGACCGTCGAGCTGCCAAGGTCCTTGGGAGGAGACGTTCCAGCTCGTGTTGCGGCTCTACGGCCGCTTGCGCTATTGATCACGGATGTCGTTGATAAGGGTGATCCGGACGGTCGTTGATCTGCTCGACAAGACGTCGCGGATGCGGCTGGGAAGGTCCTGGGACGACCCGGCGCTGGAGCAGGTCCTGCCGCAGGTGAAAGCCGGGCGACTGGAGCCCGGCCTGGAACTGATCAACCAGGCCCGCGGCGACAACGAACTGCGGGCACTCCGCGTCGAACAGCTGGCGATCGCCGGCGCCTCGCACACCGAGTCGTTGGGCCGGTTGGCTGGAGACAACGCCGACGGTCTGCTCTGGCTCGGCGCCGCGCGGATCGAGCAGGCGTGGGCGATTCGCGGTGCCTTCCGGGCCCCGTACGTGGGGGAGGAGCGCTTCGCCCGTTTCTGGGAGGTGCTGGCGAGCGCGGCCGGGCCGCTGGAGCAGGCGGCGGAGGCGCTGCCGGACGATCCTGTGCCGTGGGACCGGCTGCAGTGGCATGGGATCGGCATGCAGAGCGGCAGAGAGGAGCTCGACCGTGTCTGGAAGGAGCTGACCGCTCGTGATCCGCACCTGTACCTCGGGCATTACAGCCGCGTCCAGGCACTGTGCGCGAAATGGTACGGCTCCGACGAAGAGCTGCTCGCCTTCGTTCGGGGTGTGACGGCATCGGCGCGTGCGGGCGACCCGGTGACGGCCATGCTGCCGCTGGCGCACTTCGAGATCGTGTGGAATGAGATCGACGAGACCGAGCAATCCGCTCAGGACATCCTGGAGGCCTACTTCGGCAACTCCGACGTGGCGGACCCGCTGATCGAGGCGGCCGACAAGTGGCGTGACGGCAACCGGCCGCATCCGCGTGCCTTGGACGCCATGCACCTGTTCGGTGCCGCGTTCTACTTCGGCGGGCACCTCACCCGCGCGCAGCGCCTGCTGGCGGGTGCGGGCAGGCGCGTGCCGGCAATCCTGCCGTGGTCGGCGGCGTCTCTCATGCCAGGACGCCGCTACGCCCGGGCGCGCCGGAACCTGGGGCTTTCCTAGGCGGGCCCGGTCTTCGACGTAACCGGCCGCAGGTCGTCGTCGGCTCGTGCTGCTCATCCATGAGCCGAGCCTTGCAGTCTTGCGGGCCGTCCGTGGGGTGATCGAGCGGCAGGGCGAGGTGTCGTACCCGGCTGAGGCCCTGGCGGTCATGGTCGGCGTGACCTGAGACGTCGGAGCGCCCGGCGGGCACCTGCGAGCCCGCCGGGCGCTCACGGCGCCGGCGGTATCACCTGTAGGTGAAAGTGACCGGGTTGTGCTGGGGGAGGGTGACGGTCAGGGTGCGGGTGGCGCTGTCGTACTGGTACGCGTTCGCGGGCAGGTTGGTGGGCGGTGCCGCGTTGCGCAGGGAGAGGGTCCACTGGCGGCCGGTCGTCCTCCCGCTGATCCTCCCGCTGATTCTCACGGTGTGCCGCCCGCCCGACTCCGAGTACCGGATCCTGGTCTTGTCGTGCAGCGTGACCGAGCCTGAGGCCCCCGCCGCGATGCTGACGGTCATCCTGTCCTTGGCGGTACGGGTCGGCACGATGCCTCCGGCCCTGACGAACACGGGCATCGTGTCGAGGCCGGTGGTGATGCTCCGGGTCGTGCCGCCGCTGTAGGTCTGGCCGGTGAAGTAGTCGGTCCACTGCCCCGGCGGGAACCACACCGAGGTCGTGGCCGTGGCGCCGGGCGTGGTCACGGGGGCGACCAGGAGGTCGGGGCCGTAGAAGTACTGGGTGGCGGCCGTGGCGTAGGCGGCCTCCTCTTCGGGATATTCCAGATATGTCGGGCGGACGATCGGGACGCCGGTGGCGTTGGCCTCCTTGGCGAGCGTGTACGTGTACGGCACCAGGCTCTCCCGCAGGTTGAGGAACTTCTTGGCCGAATCCTTCGCCGCGGCCCCGTACTGCCAGGGCAGCCGGTCGCCATGGTTGCTGTGCAGGCGGTCGATCGGCTGGAAGGTGCCGAACTGGACCCACCGGGCGTACAGGTCGTCGGGCAGCTTGGTGGTCCGCCTGGTCTGCCCGTTCACGATGTAGGTCTCCGAGCCCTGCAGGCCGGTGGTGTCGTTGTGGCCGCCGATGTCGTGGCTGATGGCCGCCATGCCGGTGGCCGCCGACTCGGCCGGCGTGGAGCCGACCTCGACCCGCAGGGTGCCCCACGTGGAGGACGTGTCGCCGGTGAAGTGGAGCGTGGTGCGCTTGTCCGCCCACGGGCCGGTCGGCAGGCCGGAGCGCCCGGCGTACGAGCCGGTCTGCAGGGAACCGTACGCGCGGGACATCACGAACCCGCCGTTGGCCGCCGCGTACTGCTGGTTGATCCAGGCGTCAGGGGTCACGCCGGGCAGCGAGGACTGCGAGGCGTCGCAGCACCAGTCGAGCCACCAGAAGTCGTTGCCCTGCTGGTCCATCGTCTTGTGCAGGTCCATGTACGCCTTGAGCTGGTCGGGGTCGCCCCAGTCGAAGGTGTGGCAGTTCGGCCCCGCCGCCCCCGCGCAGCCGCCCTTGCGGAGCTTGCCCTTGGCCGTGGCCTGCGCCTGGGCGAACTGGGGGTCGTCGCCGACGATGCTGGGGTGGGTGTTGAGCGTGTTGTGCAGGCCCTGGGAGGCGGACCAGTCGAAGAAGGCCTTCGGGTCGGGGAACTTCGCGCGGTCGATCTGCCAGCCGCTCCACGTGTTCGGCGACTTGAAGTCCGTGTCGGTGACCAGGACGTCCAGCGGGACACCCTCGGAGCGGAACCTGGGCAGGATCGTGTTCTGGTAGTCGGCCGCGGTGCGGTCGATGTACTCGGAGTACCACACGCCGTACGCCCACTGGGGAAGCAGCGCGGGCGGGCCGGTCAGGGTGGCCAGGTCCGACAGGGCCCGCTTGTAGTCGCGGCCGAAGCCGAAGAAGTAGCCGTCCTGGTAGGGCCGCTGCGCGGAGCGCTGGGTGACCTTCTTCGTGGCCGGGTCGTACAGGGCCGAGGGCGTGTCGTCGAGCAGGTACCAGCCGTCCTTGTGCAGGAGGCCATCTTGGCGTAGCCCGCGTCCGTCGGGTGCGCGTCGATGCGCGGCTGCAGTCGGCCTTGCCGGTCGGGATGAGCTTGGCGACCAGCACCGTGGCACGTGGTGAGTGCGTCAGCGCCTGGTTGATCAGCTTCTTGAGCCGGGTGGGCGCGGCCGGCAGGTTGCAGTTCTGGTTCATGTCATTGGTGCCGGCGTGCAGGGGGATCACGTTCGGCTGATACCGCGGCACGGTGCAACAGGCGAAGGCCGCGATCTCGCCGATCCGCTTGCCCGGGTGACCAGGGTTGTCCTTGTCACTCATCTCGCCGGCCTTCACCGACCCGACGAAGTCGACGCTGCTCCAGCTGTCCTTCAGATAGGCGTACAACTCCAGGTACCGACGTTCTGTGTGGCGTGGGCGAAATTCTCCTTCGCCCACGCTTCTCCCGCAGGAAGCCGCCTTGGGGGTGCCCAGGGTTCCGTTGAACGCGTTCATCATGAGCGGTCCCATGATGCCGGTAACGACGCCTTGGAGGGGGTGCAGATCAGCGGATAGGTTGCGGCGCCCACCCCGCTGGCCACCATGGCCGAGATGCACAGCGACCTGATCCCGTACGTACCCCGTGGTCCAGGCGATCACCCCGGCGGCAATCGTCTTCCAGGACCAGGAGGTGGTGACCTCCCCGGCCGGCGTTGTCGGAGGTCACGTTCACCGTGCCGTCGAAATTCGGCCACTCCGAGGTATCGATGGTGGCGCCGCCTTGGTTGTCGGCGAGCGTCTGCTTGATCGCGGGGCCCAGCCCGCCGTGCTCCGTGATGTCTGCCTGCATCTCCGGCACGATGCCCCGCGGGTCAGCGGGATCCATGCCGAGGTCAGAGGCGTTGAGGGTAAGGATGAAGTCCCGGTCGGCCGCTGTCGCCGGGGGTGCCAGGCCCGGTAACGAGGTCGCCCCGATGGACATGATCAAGGCCACTTGGCCAGTCGTTCTTCGCGTCTTCACGCACGCCTCCGCATTCGCCGGGGTGATCATTTCCAGCCAACGCGAGAACGCGGTGAATCCCTCATTAACACTCGCGGGTGGTTATGAGGGTTCACGCGAGCGGCTCGGGTTCTGAGGGTGGGCGCGAAGGCCCGACCAAGGGCCGACTACTTGAAGGCGCGGTGGAGCTGGGTCATGGTCTGCTCGACGCGGCTCTTGTCGCCGACGACCACGTAGGTCTCGTAGTTGACCTTGTCGCCCTTGTCCATGGCTCCACCGGGGCTGGTGACCTGGATGGTGTTCTCGCCGAAGTGGCCGTTGTAGTCCATGGGCGGGCGGGTCATCGTGTAGTAGTAGGCCTTGCCGCTGAGAACTTCGGGCTTGATGTACATGCCGAGGCAGTAGCGGTCGTCGTCCGTGCAACGGACCATGGGGTCCTTGCTCGTGTGGGACTCCACGGGCTTGGGCGACAGGCGACCGGTGGCGGGGCTGTAGGAGAAGACCTTCGTGAAATCCGGCTGCAGGTAGGCGACGAAGACGCCGCTGAAGTGGTCATATGGTTCGTCGTCCGAGGTGATCGTGGCGGTGGCGCGGAAGACGTTCTCCAGCGCGGGCACGTCATGATCGGGGGCGAGCTCGATCTCGGTCTGCAGCCAGTACGGCGACAGTCCCATGGTGAACGGGGAGCGCTTGTCCTGGTGGTCGGCGCTGCGGCAGTTGCCCCAGCCCGGCTTCGTGTCCGCGAGGGTCACGAACATCGCGGGCCTCCCCGCCGTGCGGATGGAGCTGCCGGACCGGGCCATGGTGTAGAGCGCGCTCGTGCTGGGACCGTGGTAGGGAGGCGGCTGGTCCACGTCGTCCATGCGGGTGCCGGCCTGCGTGGGGTTGTAGCACTCGGTCGCCGCCTTACCTTCCTGCCAGGCGTGGAAGGCGTACTGGAAGGCGGCGCCGTGGCCGCCGCTGGAGATGAACTCCTTGTTGTTCACCTTGACCGACGCGATCGCGCCGGCCAGCGCCGTCGACGTCGTGACCGACAGCTTGTTGCGCTTGTCGACCAGGACGGACGCCGTGACGTCCTGGAACGTCCGGTCGTAGTTCTTCTTCGCGGCGCAGTCGGACTTGTACGTGAGCACGAAGTCGTCATAGGTGGGGCTGCTCCGTGGCGGCGCCTCGCACGAGCTCTGCGCGGCTGTCGCGGCCACTGGAGTGACCACAGCCGTCATGACCGTGACCACGGCCAGTACGGCCCCCTGTCGGATGGATCTCATGATCGGGATTAAACCGGCGCCCGGCGATGAGATGGGATCTGTTCGAGAAAAGGGTAAGTGTTTGGGTTCGCCGGTTCGACGCCATCGGTGCTCACCTGCCGCTTCCGTCGTAGCGAACGTTTTCTATGAAGAAAACTGCGTGCCGGCCAGCCGTTCGTATTCGCTGACGCACAGCGGCAGGACCGCGCCGTGCTTGGTGTTGGGCGTGATCGCGGCCGGTACGCACCGCCAAGCGTCCGTGGTGACATCGGCGATGGCGAACGGGACATATCCATGGAAGTCCGGCCCGAAGTGGTCGGCGAACATCAGCCACCCGTGCCCGAGTTCCGCCGGCGCCCAGGTCATGCCGGCGGCCTCGCCGGACATCAGGACGTGCCGCTGCTCTCCCCATTCGAGCAGGTCGTCGCTGCGCCAGATCTCGATGCGGCGGCTGCCCGAGCGAACGGCGTCGGCCCAGTCCGTCGTGTGGACCTGCTCGCCCCGCGCATCCGGACCGGATAGTACGACAGCACCCGTTGCGCCGCACCGCTCGTCGGCGCGGCGGTGACGTTCGACGAGGCCGCGGCTCTCACGCCTTCCTGAGGCGTCCCTAAACGAGTTGTATCGATACAAGCAGAGTCTCATGACGTCCAGGCCGGCCCGTCGGCGGCTGAACCGCCCTCGGCTCTGGGGCGCCGACCGGCCGATCCCTCCCTGCCGCCGGCGCAGGACCGCTATCGGCTCCCCCGACCACCGACGGCAGTGTCAAGGGTTGAGGCCGTGAAAGGATGTCGAGGTGGTGACGATACAGGACGTGGCGAAGGCCGCCGGGGTCTCGCCGATGACCGTTTCCCACGTCATCAACCACCACCCGCACGTCAAGACCGAGACGCGCGAGCGCGTGCTGCGGGCCATCAACGAGCTCGACTACCGGGTCAACGTGGCGGCGCGCAACTTGCGCACCGGGCGTACGGGGACCATCGGGCTCGCCGTCCCGGAGATCGACCGCCCGTACTACGGCCAGCTCGTTGCGAAGATCATCGCGGCGGCGGCGAAGCGGGATCTCAGGGTCGCCATCGAGCAGACCGGCGCCTCGCGCGAGGGCGAGCTCGCCGCGCTGGCCCTGTCGCGCAACCGCCTCTACGACGGCCTCATCCTCAGCACCGTCGGGCTCGGCCCGGCCGACACCGACCTGCTCAAGGTCGACTTCCCGGTGGTGATCCTGGGGGAGCGGATCTTCGACGGCCCTGTGG
Source organism: Nonomuraea sp. NPDC004186 (assembly GCF_053603495.1). Lineage (NCBI taxonomy): Bacteria > Bacillati > Actinomycetota > Actinomycetes > Streptosporangiales > Streptosporangiaceae > Nonomuraea > Nonomuraea sp. NPDC004186. The sequence goes on from NZ_JBSGFQ010000008.1 coordinate 190,082, forward strand.
ACCACGTCGCGATGCCCAATGTCGAGGGCGCGCGGGCCGCCACGGCGCACCTCATCGAGCGGGGCTGCCGCCGCATCGCGGTCGTCGACGGCCCGCAGCGGGGCGAAGTCGACGTCTCCAGCCTGCGCCACGACGGCTACCGCGAGGCGTTGGAAGAGGCAGGGCTACCCTTCGATCCCGAGCTGGTGGTCCCCATCGACGCGCTCACGATGGAGACGGGAGCGGCCGCCGCGCGCCGGTTGGCCGGCTCCGGGGTCGCGTTCGACGGCGTGTTCTGCGTCACCGACACGGTCGCGATGGGGACGCTGCGCGGCCTGGCCGACTGCGGGATCCGCGTCCCGCAGGACGTCAAGGTGATCGGCTTCGACAACATCGCCGAGGGCGCCTACCTCGTGCCGTCGCTGTCGTCCGTCGATCCCGACCATGCGCTCATGGCCGGCACGGCCGTCGGCTTCCTGGCCAAGCGGATCGCGGAGAACGGGAAGAACAAGCAGGTCGCGCGCGAGTTCATCAGCCGCTTCTCCGTCGTCGCCCGCGAGTCGACCGGAGGGTAGACGCGTGCGGCGTCATCGTGGTGACCATATACGGACAACGTTCTCTACACTGGTGAGGTGGCCAGACGAAGGAACGACGCGCTCGACGACCCCGAGCACCGCCAGAGCACGATCAAGGATGTGGCCGAGCTCGCCGGCGTCTCGCTGTCCACGGTCTCGCGCGTGGTGGCCGGCAACTACCCGGTGGCCCAGGCCACCCGGTCGCGGGTGGAACGGGCGATCGAGGAGCTGAACTACGTCGCCAACACCCACGCCCGCGTGCTGGGCGGCGGATCGGCCCGCACGGTCGGCTTCATCGTCAACGACGTGCGCGGCGCGGCCTTCGCCGAGGCGGTGCACGGCGTCGAGCAGGAGGCCGCGCGCCGTGGGCACATCTGCCTGGTGGCCACCACCGACGGAGATCCCGTCCGCGAGCTGGCCGCGATCCAGCTCATGCGCGAGCAGCGGGCCGCCGCGGTGTTCCTGATCGGCGGCGCCACTGACAACGCCGCCTACCGGGCCCGGATGGCCGACATCGCCCGCTCGCTCGACGCCTCCGGTTCGCGGCTGGTCCTGTGCGGCCGCCCGCCTCTGGGGGACGGGATCCCGGTAACCGTCGTCGAGTACGACAACGAGGGCGGCGCCTACGCGCTGACCAGCTTCCTCGTCGGCCGTGGCCACCGCAGGATCCTTTACGTGGGCGGGGATTCCACGTTCACCACCACCGCGGGACGGCTCTCCGGTTTCCGCCGGGCGATGGGCGACCTCGGCTGCCCCGTGGACGAGAGCCTGTTGGAGCTCGGCACGGATTTCACCCGCGCGTCGGGCTACGAGCGTGTCAGCGCCCGGCTGCGGGGGGAACGCGACTTCACCGCGGTCTTCGCCGAGACCGACGTGATCGCCGGCGGCGCGATGGCGGCCGTCTTCGACGCGGGTCTCAGCGTCCCCGAAGACGTCTCCATCGTCGGCTACGACGACATCCCCCTGGCCGCCGATCTGCGTCCCGGCCTGACCACCGTCCACGTGCCGTACGAGGAGTTGGGCCGCGCGGCCGTGCGCAGCGCCCTGGACCGGCCCGCGGGCAGGGCGGAGCAGCATCAGATGCTGGGCGCCCACGTCGTCATCCGCCGGTCCGCCGACCGGCCCTCCCCGGCGTAGACAGCGTTCCCGGCGCGAGACGCCGCCGCGTGACAGCGCTGCACCATGCCTTTCACCAAGGACACGGGCGTAATGGGAAATTTATCCGCCTGAAATCTTGCCCTAACGGTAAGGGGGTTCTACGGTCTCCGTAGACAACGCTTTCTATAGCCGCCCCCCATTCTGCGAAGGAGCGGTGCCGTGAACCGCATCCCAACGAGCGCCCTCGCCGCCGGCCTGACGATGGCCGTCGTGCTGACCGGCTGCGGCTCCCCGGAGCCCACCGCCCAGGAGCCCGCCGCCACGGCGGGCGCGGGCACCGGGCCGGTCACCCTCACCTGGTGGTCGTGGGACGAGAGCAAGTTCCTCGACCCGGTCGTGGCCAAGTTCAACGCCACCCACGACCACATCAAGCTCAAGGTGGTCAAGCAGGCCGACAATCCCGGCACCGCGGCCAACCTGCGCAACGTCGTCGCCGCGGGACAGGACGTGCCCTGCCTGGTGAAGGCCTTCGGCGAGGTGCCCGGTCTGGTCGGTGAGGGACTGCTGGCCGACATCACCGAGGTCTTCCAGCCGTACACCACGAAGGGCCTGTTCAACGAGGCATCCTTCCCGGGTGCCAAGGCGGGCGACCGCTTCTACGGCATTCCGACCGGCTTCGCGCCGTCGTTCATGATGATCAACCGGGCCGTGTACGACAAGCACGGCGTCGCGGTGCCCAAGACCTGGGACGACGTGATCGCCGCGGGCAAGGAGTTCAAGAAGCACGGCGTCTACGTGATGAACCTCGCCGGCGAGGACCCCTCCACCCTGATCAACCTGGTTCAGCAGGCCGGCGGGTCGTGGTACGCGATCGAGGGCGACAGCTGGAAGGTGGACTTCCTGTCGCCGCAGTCGCTCAAGGCCGCCGACGTCGTACAGCGGCTGGTCGACGACGGCCTGGTGGCCAACCAGACCTACCAGGACCGGCCCGCGCTGATCAGCTATTTCGACTCGGGCAAGATGGTCTCCTTGCCGACCTCGACGTGGCAGCTCGGCAACTACGAGCTCAACTACAAGAGGTCGCTGGGCGACTGGCAGCCCATCGACCTGCCCCAGTTCGCCGACGCCCCCGCGTTCGTGACCCCGGCCCACGGCGGCGCGCTGCTGGTGCCCAAGGGCTGCCCGAACATCAAGGAGGCCGTCGAGGCCGGCGTATGGATGACGACCGGCAAGGACGCCATCGACGCCTCCTACCAGCAGGACACCAGGCAGTACGCCTGGCCCGGCGCCGTTCCCGACCCGTCTCCCTGGATCGACTCGGTGGTGCCGGAGAAGCTGTTCGGCGAGCGCAAGGGCGAGGCCAAGGGCGTGATCCTCAAGGCGACGCAGTCCGGCCGGGACCCCTGGGTGGTCGGCCCGAACTTCACGGGCGTCTTCTCCGAGCTCCAGGACCAGTGGGCCAAGATCGTCACCAAGGAGATCACCGTCCGCCAGGCCCTCGAGCACATGCAGAAGTTCACCGTCGACGACCTGAAGTCGAAGAACATCAACGTGCGGGGCTGAACGTCATGGCCATCACCGCGAGCCCCAAAGCGTGGCGGCGCACCGCCGCGCTGCAGGGCGCCTCGTTCACCATCCCGTTCTTCCTCGGGTTCGTGCTGTTCAGCGTGGTGCCGATCGTGCTGGCGCTGCGGGAGAGCGTGTTCACCGAGAAGAGCTCGGGCCTCGGCTTCGGCCCGAAGACGGTCGAGTTCGCCGGGCTGGACAACTTCCTGCGCGGCATCGCCGACGCCAAGTTCTGGGCGGGCATGGGACGCGTGGGTCTCTTCGCGGCCATCAGCATCCCGCTCATCCAGATCGTGAGCGTCGTCATGGCGCTGCTCCTGGATGCCGCCTCGCGGCGCGTGGCCGCGCGCTTCCGGCTGCCGCTGCTGATCCCGTACATGATCCCCGGCATCGTGGCCACCCTGATCTGGATCTACCTCTACAGCCCCGACGTCGGCCCGCTGACCCCGTTCTTCGCCCTGCTCGGCATCGACGCCGACTTCTACAGTGGCGAGCTGATCTGGGTGTCCATCGGCAACCTCGTTGCCTGGGGAGCCATCGGCTTCAACATGCTCATCGTCTATGCCGACCTGCAGTCGGTGCCGCGCGAGATCTTCGAGAGCGCCCGCGTGGACGGCGCCTCCGAGCCGCGGATCGCCTGGTCCATCAAGGTGCCCATGATCCGCCGCTCGCTGGTGCTGACCACCGTGCTCAGCATCATCGGCACCCTGCAGATCTTCAGCGACCCCATGCTCTTCCGCTCGATGACGCCCGAGACCATCACCCGCGACTTCACGCCGATCATGGCCATCTACGACTGGGCCTTCGCGCAGGGCGACTTCAACTACGCTGCCGCCCTGTCCGTCATCCTGGCGCTCGTGGTCGGCGCGGCCTCGGCCATCTTCTACCGCCTCACCGACAAGGCACCCACCTCATGACGACCGCCACCACCGCGAAGCGCCCCGCCGCGCCGGCCCCCGCCACACCGGCCGGACGGCACACCCGGCCGCACAAGGCCAGGACCAGGGTCGCGGTCATCACCGGCCTCGTCGCCTTCACCGTCTACTCCGTGGCGCCCGTCTGGTGGCTGGTCGTCGCCGCCACCAAGAGCCAGTCCGACCTGTACACCACCAATGCGCTGTGGTTCGCCGAGTTCCGGCTCTGGGACAATCTGCGGGGCCTGTTCACCTACCAGGACGGGATCTTCCTGACCTGGATGGGCAACACGCTCCTGTACGGCCTGGCCGGCACCGCCGGCATGACCCTGGTCAGCGTGGCCTGCGGTTACGGCCTGGCGATGTACCGCTTCCGCGGGCGCGGCGTCATGATGGGCGCCATCATCGGCTCGTTCCTGGTGCCGGGCGCGCTGCTCACGATCCCGTCCTTCCTCCTCTACACGGACCTGCGCCTGATCGACACGCCGTGGGCGATCATCGTGCCGAGCTTCTTCAGCGCCTTCTCCGTCTACCTCGCCAAGGTCTACGCCGAAGGCGCCATCCCGCCCGAACTGCTCGAGGCCGCCCGCATCGACGGCGCGGGGGAGTACCGCATCTTCTTCCTGATCGGCGCCAGGCTCATGTCCACCGGCGCGGCGACGATCTTCCTGCTCGGCTTCGTCGGGTCCTGGAACTCCTTCTTCGGCCCACTGGTCTACCTGCGCGACCAGTACAAGTGGCCGGTCATGCTCGGCCTGTACTCGTGACTGAAGGTCAAGGTGGACAACTCCACCGACCTCACCGGCCTGGTCGTCGTCGGCTCGATCATCTCGCTGATCCCCATGGTCGCCCTGATGATCTCCCTGCAGCGCTATTGGCGCTCGGGGATCACGCTCGGCAGCCTCAAGTAACCACCACCACACCTGCTGAACACGGGGGACCCGTCTGTGACCTATCGCCGCCCGAAGGCCCTGCTCGCCATGCGCCAGGTGTTCGTTCCGCGGCTCTTCCCGGCCGCCGTCCGCGACCGGATCGAGCGGCACGCCGACGTCGACGATGCCTCCCGGCTACGGCACGGACGGCCTGTCGGGCGCGGCGGTGGCCCGGATGAAGCGGGTACCCCACTCCTGTACGTGCGCGGCGAACTCCGGCGGCCCCAGCACCTCGAACTCGGCGCCAACATTGCCCAGCGCCTGCGTCGGCCAATCGAGGGAGGTCGAGGTCATGGTGATCCGGCAGGTGCCGTGGCTGAGCGGTTCGATCGTGCCCCACTGGCCGATCGCCTGCCGTACCCGGGCCGCGGGGGCGTGGACGAGCGCCTGGACCGTGTACGGCGCCGGGGCCCCGCCGGCCGCCTGGACGAAGGCCGCGGCGTCCTCGGCCGGGAGCGGACGCGGCCGGAATCGCGTGCCTGTCCCGGCCGGCTCGGTCAGCCGGTCGAGGCGGAAGCTGCGCCAGTCGTGCCGGGTCAGGTCGTAGGCGGCGAGGTACCAGCGTCCGCCGAGGGCGACCAGGCGGTGCGGCTCGACCTCGCGCCGGGTGGGGGCGGAGCCTCTGGCGGTGTAGCCGAAGCGCAGCCGCTCCTGGTCGCGGCAGGCCTGGGCGACTGCGGTGAGCACCTGCGCCGCGACGACCGGCCCGGCCGGGGCGACGGAGAGGGTCATCTCCCGCAGGGCGTCCACCCTGGCCCGCAGCCGGGGCGGTAGGACCCGGATCACCTTGGTGAGCGCACGCAGCGACGCCTCCTGCATCCCGGCGATCCCGCTCTGCGCCGCGTCGCCGATACCCACCGCCAGAGCCACCGCTTCCTCGTCGTCCAGCAGCAGCGGCGGCAGGACGGCGCCGGGCGCGAGCTGGTAGCCGCCGTCGGTTCCCCGGGCCGCGCTGACCGGATAGCCGAGCTCGCGCAGCCTGTCGACGTCGCGGCGCAGGGTCCGCTCGGATACCCCGAGCCGCTCGGCCAGTTCCGTGCCGGGCCAGTGGCGGTGGGTCTGCAGCAGCGAGAGCAGTCGGAGGGTCCGTGAGCTGGTGTTCGCCATGTCGCCATCCTCGCGCGACTTCCGGTCAAAAAGTGACCGGAAGCCTGTTTAGAGTCGATTTCGAAGGCCGTACCGACCTAAGGAACAAGAAATGATCACCCGTGAGATCCAGCTGACCGCACAGGTCGCCGGCACCCCCACGCTCGACCACTTCACCGTCGCCACCACCGAGGTGGACGGCGAGGTCGTGGTGCGGACCGACCAGATCGGGCTCGCCGCGACCTACCTGGAGCTGATGCGCGCGGACTGCACCATCCCGGTACCGGCCTGGCAGCCGGGCCAGCGGGTGGGTGTGGCCGCCATCGGCACCGTCGTCCGGTCCGACAGCCCCGAGCTCGCGGTTGGCGACCTGGTCCAGTCGATGACCGGCTGGAGCGAGTACTCGGCGGGCCCGGCCGCCCAGTACACCAAGCTTGACCCCATCGCCGACCCCGGCTACTACCTCGGTCAGGGGCCGACGGCCTACTACGGGATGGCCGACGTGGCGGGCGTCGGCGAGGGCGACGTGGTGTTCGTCTCCGGCGCGGCGGGCGGGGTCGGCTCACTGGCCGGGCAGATCGCCAAGTGCCTGGGCGCGGCACGGGTGATCGGCAGCGCCGGCAGCCCGGCCAAGGTCGACTATCTGGTGAACGAGCTCGGCTACGACGCCGCGTTCGACTATCACGACGGCTCGCCGGTCGACCGGCTCCGAGAACTCGCACCCGAGGGCATTTCGGTGTTCTTCGACATCGTGGGCGGCGAGCAGTACCAGGCCGCGCTGCAGGTGGCCAGGCCCGGCGCCCGGTTCGCGCTGTGCGGCTCGCTGTCCAGCCAGCTCGGCGACGCGGCCGAGCGCTTCCCCACGCCCGACCACGTCGCGGCCCAGGCCAGGGGCATCGAGCTGCTGCCGTTCTCCTGCTACCACACCCCCGACCAGATCGCCGCCTGGCGGGAACACTTCAGCACCTGGCTGGGCGAGGGCCGCTTCGTCTACCCGCAGACGGTCATCAAGGGCGAACTCGAGGACGTGCCGCAGGCGTTCTTGTCCCTGCTCCAGGGCTCCTACCGTGGCAACGTCTCGGTGCGGCTGTCATGACGACTCTCTCGAGCAGGGCCCTGAACCGGGCCCTGCTGGACCGCCAGTTCCTGCTGGCCCGCACCGATCACACCCCGCTTGAGGTGATCGGGCGCCTGGTCGCGATGCAGGCTCAAGAGCCCAACTGGCCCTACGTCGGGCTGTGGAGCAGGATCCGCGGCTTCACCCACTCCGAGCTCACCACGCTGCTGCAGGACCGGAGGGTGGTCCGCTCCGGCCTGCTCCGCAGCACCCAGCACCTCGCCGCGGCCGACGACTTCCGCCGGCTGCGGCCGCTGCTGCAGCCCGTCCTCGACCGCACCGCCCGCTCGCCCTACTTCGCCCGCAACAGCGCGGGCCTGGACACCGCCTCACTGGTCGCCACCGGGCTTGAGCTGCTGGCGGGCGGGACGACACCGCGAAAGGAGCTGGCCCGGCGGCTGTCCGAACGCCACCCGGACCGCGACGGGCGCGTCCTCGCCGGGGAGATCGAGCTCAGGACCCCCCTCGTCCACAACCCGGCCACCGGTACGTGGGGCTCCTGGGGCACCCGGTCGGCCGTCTGCGTCACGCCCGCCGAGACCTGGCTCGGCCGGCCCATGGTTCCGGCGACCGCCAAGGAGCTCATCCGCCGCTATCTGGCAGCGTTCGGCCCAGCCGGGATCATGGACGTACAGGCCTGGTCCGGGCTGACCCGCCTCGGCGAGATCGTCTCCGGCATGCGCGCCGAACTGCGCCACTACCGCGACCCCGACGGCAGGGAACTGATCGACCTGGCCGACGCGGAACTGCCCGACCCCGACACGCCCGCCCCCGTGCGACTGCTGCCCGCCTTCGACAACGCCCTGCTCGGCCACGCCGACCGGACCCGCATCATCAGCAACGAGGACCGCAAACACGTGATGCCCGGCCAGGCACAAGTACGGCCCACCTTCCTCGTGGACGGCCACGTGCACGGAACCTGGTCTCTCGAAGGCGAAACCCTGCGCCTCACGCCATTCCGCCCTCTGACCGCGGCCGACCGGGCCGCGTTGGAGCAGGAGACGGAGCGCCTGTTGCCGTTCGTGGGAGGCAAGAACGTGTCCTTCAGCAGCCCGATCGCGACCCGGACATCCTGACGCCGGCGTTCGATCGCCGCCGGATCGTCATCCAGGAACGTACCCCTGACCATTCGCGGCAGGCCGGGCTCGCGCAGGTTACGGCTGCTGGCCGGGCGATCACCGGCACCCGACCGCCGCTCGGCAGCATCGGCGCCTCGGCGGGTCAGATCAGGCGAAGGGTCCCGTACGGTCCGGCATCGCGGCGGCCATGAGATCGCGGCCGGGCGAAGAGGCCGAGGGTGTTAGATTGTCGGGCGGTTGATGTTGATCTGACAGTAGAGGCGTGACTCACGTGGCAGGGTTTGAGATCTACTTCGACACGCTCGAAGAGTGCGCCACCAAGGCCAAGGGAGTCGCCAACCAGTTCAAGAGTGCGGCGGAGGACGGCCCCACGAGCGTCAGCACCTCCTGCTTCGGCACCCTGGAGAACGTTTCCGACAAGCTTGCCAAGGCCGTCAACGACTTCGAAAAGAAGATCGACGCCGAGATACGCCACGCGCAACAGAACCTGACCAAGGTCGAGGCGGCCATCCACCAGGTCGTCACCAACGTCCGCACGGCCGACCTCCCCGGCGTTCCCCGGACGGAGCAGGTGTGACGGACATCTGGGACCAGTACCTCAGCCCCATCCAGCGCGTCATCGACGACCTGAGCGGCGACCAGGCCCAGATCTCCAAGATCTCGGGGCAGTGGCGAACGCTGGCAGGCGACATCACCACAGAGAACGGCGTGATCAAACGCGCGGTCAACCGGGTGGACAGCGCGTGGAACGGCGCCGCCGCCGAGAGTTTCGCCAAGTACATGGCCAGATATCCCAAGTCCGGTACGGCACTGAGCGAGGCCCTGACCAGCTGCGCCGGCAAGCTGGATGCCGCCGGGAGCGCACTGGAGACGGCCAAGGGCGAGGTCCAAGCCCTCTACCGGGAGAAACGCGCCTGGCTGGACGAGCAGCGCAACGACCCCGACAGCACCACGATCTCGATGACGAGCATCCGGTCCCAGGTGTCCAACGCCCTCGATCGCGCCAAGGTGCACACGGACAAGGCCGCCGAGGCACTCGGTCAGGCCACCAGCGAGATCGGCAAATACCTCGGCGAGGTGCGGTTCTTCACCGGCATCCCCGCTCCAGGCGATCAAGACTTCGTTCCGGGCAACAAGGCCAAGATGCCCTGGATCCCCGACCCGGACTTCCGCCCGCACACCCCGAAGACGCAGCTGGCGTCCTACAACGGCAACGGCAACGGCCTGCCGCCCGGCGATGGCATCGGGAACGGCGTCAACGGGGCGGGCGGCAGTGGAGGCGGTGGAGGCGGCGGCGGTGGCGCGCCTTCGCTGGCCGTCCCGCCGAACGCCCACAACCTGGCGCCCAACCCTCGTGCCCAGGCCGTCATCGACTACGCCCTCAAGCAGATCGGCGACCCTTACGTGTGGGGAGCGACAGGACCCGGCTCCTTCGACTGCTCCGGACTGACCCTGCGCGCGTACGAGTCCGCGGGGACCGCCATCCCCCGGGTCGCGAACGACCAGTGGCTGCGCGGACCGCGCATCCCTGATGGCAATGTGCAGGCCGGAGACCTTGTCTTCTTCGACAACAACGGTGACGGCACCGCTGACCATGTGGGCATCGTGCTCGACCCCGAGAAGGGCACGATGATCCACGCGCCCAGACCGGGCTCCGAAGTCAAGATCGCCCCCTACAGCCGCCCCCCCATGGGTTTCACCCGCCCGGGAACGAGCTGACCCCGGCCACACCTGGAGCCCGGCTCGACGTGGCCGAAGAAGCCTCATCCCAGACGTCCCCGAGTTCGCATCCGACGCGAACGCCGGCAGCGCGCCACCGCGATGACAAAAGACAAGATCGCTATCTCCCCCGCCCTACCGGCCGCCCCCGCCACTGCGGGTAAATCATCCGTTTCCCGCAGAATGTCGTAGGGATGATCAAGAATGGCGTGCCATGGGATGGATCGGGATCGCGACGGGCCACGAGCTCACCGTCGAGGGGACGCGGCGGCCGGTGCTCGCCTGCCGGACGGCCGCGGGCCACGTGCTGGCCAAGGTGCCCGCCAACGTCAGGAAGGATCCGACCGCGGTACGGCTCGCCGCCCTCTGCGACCGGCTCGGCGAGCACGCGCGGGCGGTGCACGACCGGGTCGAGTCCTGGATGGTGCGGTCGCTGCCCGTCCCGGCCGCGGTGTTCGCGGCCGTGTGGGACGACCCGGTGTGGCGCGAGACGCTCACCGACCTGGTCATCGCCCCGATCATCGAGGGCACGCCCGACCTCGGCCGCTGCGCGCTCCTGCGCGAGGGCGCGTGGACGGGCGCGGACGCCTTCGCGATCCCGCACCCGCTGCTGCTCGGCGACGAGCTGCCCAACTGGCGGGGACGGAACCTCACGCAGGTTGTCGAGCAGGTACGCCGTGAGGTGTGGACGCGTCCCGCGAGCATGGACCGTACGTTCGGCGTGGTCGACACCTTCGGATACATGGACGCCCGGTACGAGAGCGGCGCCGCGTTCGAGCGCCGCGTGCACGAGCTGGGCGGGCGCATCAAGGGGGACAGGGCGCGGTTCACCGTGCACGCGCCCGAGCCGCTCGGCATCGAGATCGACCTGGACTGGAGCGGGCCGATGAGCCCGGCCTACATGGCGGGGCTGAGCTTCACCGCGGGCGGCCGGGAGATCGGCGACATCGCCTGGTCCGAGGGCATCCGCATTCTCATGGCTCTGTACGCGGACCGCACCGTGGATGAGACGGAGCCGGTGGTGGAAGCAGCCGAGGCGTACTCCCACTACTGCGACGCCCACCAAGGCGAGCCCGGCACCGTGGTGCCCTCCGGCATCACCGGCCCGACGCGCGACGTGCTGCTGCGCGCCGGGGCGGTGCTGCCGGGCACGCCCGCCGGCTCCGACGAGGACACGTGCGTCGCCGTCCGCTACGAGCACGCCGTCCTGGACGAGCCGGTCGTCGAACTCGTCCGGCGCGCGGCCGTCGACGGCGACAAGGCCGAGAAGTCGCTGTACGACCTGGATCCGGTGGCGGAGACCGGCGTCGGCACCGTGCACGCGGGCCCGCTCGGCTTCCTCGCGTCCGCCCTGCTCTGGTACCCGGCGCACCGCGCCCGCATCCTGGCCGCGCACACCGACCTGCGGGCCGCCCGCGGCCTGGCCGCGCGCAAGCCCGGCCTCGCGCGCACCGCGCTCACCCGTACCGGCGACGACCTGGAGACGCACGCGCCCGAGCTGCTGCCGCCGTTCTACGAGGAGTGCGCGCGGATCATGGCCGCCGCGGGCAGCGCCCGCTTCGCCGCCGCCTTCTTCGAGAAGGCCCGCACCGCCGAGGACGCGCACGCGCTGCCGGTCGACGAGGCCGCGCTCGTCGCGGCGCACCTCGCCGCGGGACCGGACGCCGCCGGAACGGCCACGCTCAAGAAGCACGGCAAGCGGCTCGCCGCCCGCCATCCCGCCCCCGGCGCGTACCGCTGGCACCGCGGCCTGCTCACCGAGTGGTGCGAGGAAGTCCCGGACGGCGCGGACGGCGCGCTGGCCCTGGCCGACGGCTGGGCGGCGCTGGCGAAGGCCGCCGGGCACGCGCTCGGCGGGCCCGAGGACGAACGCGCCGTACGGGCCCTGCTGGAGAGCGGGTGCATGGCGTCGGCACCGCAGGCCCTCTGGACGTTCGTCCTTCCGCTGCTCGGCCCGATGGCACGGGCGGACGCGGGCATCGGCCGCGCGCTCCTCGGCATCCTGCCGCTGCCCGCCACGGACAACCCCAAGGCGAAGAGCGCGGCAGTGTCGCTCCTCCTCGGCAACCTCGCGGGCGCGGGCCTGACCGCCCCGTTCACCACGTCCCCCGGGCCGGCGGGGGCGGCGGTGAAGGACTGGCTCGGCCGCTTCCTGAAGCTGTACGCGGGGCTCGCACTCCCCGTCGCCGGTCTCGGCGACCTCCTGCACGACGCCGGTACGCGGCTGCGCGCGGAGGGCCTCACCTGCGACGACCATGAGGCGGTGCTGGGAGCGGACGAGGACGAGGTCAACCGCTGGGAGAAGACCGCCGCCGACCTCCCGCTCCTCGATCTCCTCCTGGACCGCGGCGTCCCGCTCGCGCGGCCCCGGCTGCTGCACACGTTCAAGCTGTACGACCGGCTCGCCTCCGGAGCGGGCACCGACCTGGCCGCCGTCGCCGCCGACCCGGACTGGGCTCCGCTGCTGCGCGACGCGATCGCGGGCAACGTGACCAACCAGCTCAACGTCACCGAGCCCGCCGTCCCGAAGCAGACCGCCCCCGAGACCGTACGGGCCCTGACCGCGACACCGGGAACGGCGCAGATCGTCGCCGCCATCCTGGCCGAGCATGCCGAGCGGGTCCCGGATCAAGGGCTTCCGGACGCGCACGCCGCCCTGTGCGACGCCGAACGGTTCACCATCGCCGGAATCCCGGGCCGCCTCCTGGACAGCGTCCGGACGATCGCGACCGGGACGGACCCGGCCCGCGCCCTCGCCGCCACGCTGAGCGGCGGCGTCCTCGACGAACTGGAGTTGCCCGCCTTCGTCCCCGGCCACGTCAACACCATCACCGACTACCTGGAAGAGAGCGGCACCGACCTGCTCCTGATCGAGTCCGGCCGGCTCTGGGAGCACAAGTTCCGCGCCTCCGTCGTCACACCGGATGGAGTCGGCCCGTCCCACGGCTTCGGCACGTACGAGTCCGTCTCCAGCCGCTCCCACGAACGGGCCGAGGCGCGCGACCTCTACGACCGCTGCCTGATCGCCGTGAACGGCCGGGTGACCGTACTGGACCACGGCGGCCCGCACTGCCCGCACGGCAGCGCGCATCCCGCCGCCCGCCGCGTCGTACCGGCCGACGGCGAACGGGTCGCCTTCCCCGGTGGCGCCGAGGCCACCGTGTGGCGTGGCCAGGGCCGGATCATCGAGCTGCGGGACCCGGCCGGGCGGACCATCGGCCGCTACGTCCGCGGCTGGGGCAGGGTGCCCGAGCACGACGGCGCCGAGAACATCAGCACGGTCGAGCACCACCGCTACGCGTCCGGGACCCGCCTGGTCGCGCCTCCCGGCCGGTGGTCGGCGATGCGGCCGCGCGACCCCGAAGGATCCAGGGCGCTGCGCGCCGTCGACGAGAAGAAGGCGCAGGCCCTGATCGACGTCGCGGACGCCGCGCTCGCCGCCGACCTCATGCGGGTGCTGGACCCCGAGAGCGGGTACGCGGAGAAGGACGCCGCCCGCGACGAGCTGGCGGGACGGCTCCACCCGCTCCTGCCGGAGATCACCGACGAGTCGCTGTGGAAGGGCGTCACGTTCCTGGTGTGGACGGCCGTCGAATGCCGCGAGCGCGCGTTCGCCCTGCTGGAACGCCTGGCGCTGACCCCGCCGCCCCACCTGCGCCCGGCGCCCGCCTCCGCGGCACCCGCCGTCCCGTCCGAGAAGTCCCCCGAGCCGGACGATCCGGGGCCTGAGTCCGCGTACGAGAGGATCGTCCACTTCGCCCGCGCCGCCGTCGATGTGCCGTACGACAAGACGATCGCGAGATTCGACGCCCCCGCCGTCAAGGGGGTCGAGAACACGCTGGGCCGCCTCGGCGCCGCCGTCCTGGAGGCCGCGTGGGGCAACGGCGGCGGGCGCGCGCGACTTCTGGAACTGGCCGCCGTCCCCGAACTCCTCCGTACCGACGGCACCTGGCACGTCGCCCGGCTGCGCCCGGAGTACGACCTCGGGCAGATCCGCTCGGGCCGCGGCCCCATCATGGCCGCCGCCGTCGCCGACTACGAGCAGGTGGGGCACGGGTACGCGGTCACGGCGCTCCTCCACACCCCCGATGGCCCCGACCCGCTCCTGTTCACCCGCAACCGCGTTGTCGAGCTGCGGACCTGCCGCGGCTGGGGCGACCCGGACCGGCTCCGGCAGGCGCTCGACCTGATCGCCGAGAACGGCCCGCCGCCCGTGGACCGGGAGGCGACCGTACGGGCGTTCGCCGAGGCCACCGGCCTGTCGCCGGCCCAGTGCCTGATCCTGCTGTCCACCTCGGCCCGCACGCTCTCCTGGCCGGACGGCTGGGCACGGGGCCGCGTCGCCGCCCTCCGCAAGGGCGACGCCGCCCGCGCCCGCGAACTCGACCTGACCGAGACCGAACTGCGCATCGCCGCGCTCTCCCTGGAGGCGCTCACCACCACCGACGAGGCCGTCGAGGTCGTCGAGCTGCTCATGCCCGACGACCCCGCCGACCTCTGGCGTACGGGCCCCGACCTGGACCGGGCGGTCGCGTACTGGACGGAACGTCACCCGAGGCTCACCCCGCTCACCGCCGAGCAGTGGGTCACCCTCGCCTCCGGCGCCGAGGACGCCCTGGAGGCGCTGATCGCCCTGCTCGGCAAGCGTCCGTCCGTACCGCCGCTGGGTCACATCGCCCGCGCTGCGAGGCTCCTGGCCGACCGCCTGCCCAAGAAGGACCACCCCGCCCGTACGACCGCCGCCGCCCGCCTGCGTGACCTGCACGAACACGTCACTGGCCCGGACACGACCCTGCCCATCGCCTCCGGGGTCACCTCGGTCGCCGCCCTGGAACGAGCCGCCGGAGCGACCGCGGCCCACCTCCCGGAGAGCAGGCTCGCCATCGGCGCAGCCCTCACCCTGGAGCCCGCCGGGGACGGCTACCGCGTCCACCTCCGCCCGTCGCGCTGGCCCGACCTGGACGCGCTGGGCCCGGCCCTCCGCCGCGGCGGCGCCACCGATGTCGCCCTGGTCATGGAGGATTTGCGCTTCCTCCGTTCGTCCGAGCCGATGGAGGCCGCGGCCCGGCTGAAGTGACGTTCCCGGAGGTGCGCGGTGCGGGCCATGATGTCCAGCCGCCTTCACGGTCGGCTCAGTATTGCCTGAATCGACGGGAAGGCCGGGATCAGGCGGGTTCAGCGTCCGATCTGTCGCGAAGTCAGGGAGGAGTCGAGGATGTGGTGCGACCGGGTGGAGGGGGCCGGCAGTTCGTCGTCCGACGGCCGCAGGCTCGACAGCAGCAGCGCCAGGTAGCGGCGGAGATCTCCGCATTCGGGGTCACCCGAATGCATGGTGGCCAGCGCCATCACCAGGATGGCGGCCAGGTCGCGGACGATCAGGTCGTGGCGTACCGCGCCCTGCCGCTGGGCCCTGGCCAGCACGACGCCCAGCGGCCCCATGAACCGCACGGCGATGTCGACGGTGAACGCCCCCGACATGCGCGCCGCCCGCAGCAGCGCGCGGTGCGCCGCGAGGGTCTCGACCGAGGCGGTCAGCGCCTCGGTCAGCGCCCGTCCGGCGTCGTCGGCGTCGCAGGCGGCCAGGACCAGCGGCTCGACCTCTTCGGCGAAGTACGTCTGGAAGGCCGCCCTGATCACGCCGTCGCGGTCGCCGAACCTGCGGTAGACGGTGGCGCTGCCGATGCCGGCGGACCGGGCGATCTCCTCGAGCGACACGTCCGGGCCGTGCTCGCGCAGACTCGCGATGGCGGCCCGGACGATTTTGTCCGCGTTACGCAGCGCGTCGGCTCGCTGTCGCTGCTCGTGCACACGTGAACGCTAGCAGCCGACGCACCCTGGGTTCACCAGGCGACTTCGAAGCTGGTCAGCCCGAAGACGATGTGGAAGGAGCGGAACTCGGCGGGGGCGCCGCTCTCGCGCAGGCCGGGGAAGCGCTCGAACAGGGCGGGGAAGGCGATGCGCAGCTCCATCCTGGCCAGCGGCGCGCCGAGGCAGTGGTGCACGCCGTGGCCGAAGGCGACATGGCCCATCTCGCCGCGGGTGATGTCGAAGCGGTCGGGGTCGGAGATGTACTTCGGGTCGCGGTTGGCCGAGGGCAGCGCCAGCATCACCAGATCGCCCGCCGGGATGTGCTGTCCCGCGACCTCCACGTCGGTGGTGGTCACCTTGGCCACGCCCGAGTGCACGATGCTGAGCCAGCGCAGCAGCTCCTCCACCGTGGCGCCGATCCGCTCGGGCTCCTTCATGAGCAGTTCGAGCTGGTCGGGGTGGCGCAGCAGGGCCAGAGTGCCGAGCCCGAGCATGTTGGAGGTCGTCTCGTGGCCGGCCAGGAGCAACAGGCTGGAGATGCCGGCGAGCTCGTCGATCGACAGGTCGTCGCCGTGCTCGCGCACCAGCATGCCGAGCATGTCCTCGCCCGGCTCGGCCTTGGCACGGGCGACCAGCTCGGACATGTAGGCACGCGACTCCAGCGAGGCCGCTGTGCGCTCCTCGGGGGACCTGGAGATGTCGAGCAGCGTGTTGGTGCGCTGCTGGAAGTCCTCGCGGTGCTCGTACGGGACGCCGAGCAGCTCGCAGATCACCAGCGAGGGGATGGGCAGCGCGAAGGTCTTGATCAGGTCGACCGGCGAGCCCGCGCGCTCCATCGCGTCGAGGTGGTCGTTGACGATGTCGTGGATGCGGGGCTCCAGCCGGCGCATGCGGCGCATGGTGAACTCCGGCGTCAGCATCCTGCGCAGCCGGGAGTGCTCCGGCGGGTCGAACAGCAGCAGGTTGCCCGCCTGCATCTTCGCGACCTGCTCGGGGCTCAGGCCCTGCATGCCGGGGGCCGGGAGGTTCTGCGGGCGCCTGTTGCTGAACCGCTCGGCGTCTCCGAGGATCTCCTTGACGTCGGCGAAGCGGGTCACGAGCCAGGCTTCGAGCCCGAACGGCGTGGGCACCCGCTCGATGCCCGCGCTGTCGCGCAGTTTCGCGAGCTCGGGAACCGGATCGAACGCGGTGCGCCGCATATGCAGGGGCAGAGTCACAGGATCGCTCATGTCATCTCCTGGAGAGGCCGATGTGCCGGAAACGCCCTTCAAAAATGATAGTAGTCCATCACTTGCTCGGGGTGGGCGGCGACCGGCACGTGGCGCGTTCCCGCAGCACAGCCTTCTGGATCCTTTCCCGTGGGCTCTCATATCGTCGGATCATGGAATCCCACGAGCTCCATCTGGACCGCGCACGTGCCACGTCCTTCGGCTCGGTGGCCGAGCAGTACGACCGGTATCGCCCGGAGTCCCCGGACGAGCTGATCGACGAACTCACGGCGGGCCATCCAACCCGCGTGCTCGACGTCGGATGCGGCACCGGCAAAGTGGCCCGGACGCTGGCCGGACGAGGGCTGGCGGTGCTGGGGGTCGAGGTGGACGAGCGCATGGCGAACGTCGCACGGGGCCACGGCGTCGAGGTGGAGGTCGCCCCGTTCGAGACCTGGGATGACGCGGGGCGTCGTTTCGACCTCATGACCTGCGGCGACGCGTGGCACTGGATCGACCCCGACGCCGGCATCGCGAAGGCCGCACGGGTGCTGGCCACCGGCGGCGTCATGGCGTGGTTCTGGAACTCCTCGCAGGTCGAGGAGCCGGTGGCCGCGGCGTTCGCCCGCGTGTACGCGCAGCACGCGCCGGAGATCGTCTGGGTCTGGGGACCACGGGACACGACCCGTTCCGAACGCGTGCCGCTCTCCGGCCGCGACGCCTTCTCCCCGATCGAGGAGAAGGTCTACCGGCAGGAACGCGTTCTGACCGCCGATCAGTGGGTCGGGCTCGTCGCGACGTCGAGCGACCACCTCCGGCTCGGGGCCGAGCGGCTCGCGGCACTGCTGCGGGTGGTGCACGGCACAATCGAGTTCCTGGGCGGCCATGTACGCATTCAGCACGAAACCACCGCCCTGATCTGCCGACGGCGGCGGCGCCTTTGACCCGTTCCCCGTTTCCTTGACCTGGAGCGCGCTCCAGCTCCTAGCGTCGGTGGCACCGAGAAGGGAGCAGATCACGTGAGAACAGTGCAGCTTGGCCGTACGGGCGAGCAGGTCAGTCAGCTCGCCCTGGGATGCATGATCATGGGAACGGCGACACCGGAGGACGAAGCCGTCACGATCCTCGATCGGTACCTCGAGGCCGGAGGCAATTTCCTGGACACCGCCGACTGCTACTGCTGGTGGGAGAACCGGGGGAGCAACGGCGGCGAGAGCGAGGAGCTGCTGGGTCGCTGGCTGGCCAGGACCGGGCGGCGTGAGCAGGTGTTCCTCGCGACCAAGGGCAGCGCCGTGGTAAGCGACCTGGACGCGGTCTGGTCCGAGGGCCGGCCTGACTGGGACGCCGCCTACCGGACGTTCGTCGGGGCCGGGGCGAAGACCTTGCGCGAGGCCATCGACGGCAGTCTGCGCCGGCTCGGCACCGACCATGTCGACCTGTACTACGTGCACGTCGACGATCGCGCGACCCCCTTGGAGGAGACGCTGGAGGCGCTGGCCGGTATCGTCCAGGCCGGCAAGGCCCGCTACATCGGCTGGTCCAACGTGCGGACCTGGCGGTTGGAGCGGATCCGCCAGTTGTGCGCCCAGCACGGCTGGCCGGCGCCGGTGGCGCTCCAGCAGCAGCACTCCTACCTACGGCGCCGGGCCGGGCTCCGGCACGCGTCCATCGTGGACGACGAGCAGCTCGACTACCTGCAGGCACACGACGACCTGACCCTGGTCGCCTATTCGCCGATCCTCAAAGGCATCTACGACAGCCCCGCCAAGCGCGCAGGTCACGGGGTGATGGACCCGTACCAGGGCCCGGACGCCGAGGCCCGGCTCGCCGTCGCCGCCGAGGTGGCCGCTGAGACCGGCGTCACCCCGAACGCGCTGGTCCTCGCCTGGCTGCTGCACCAGACCTCGCCGGAGATCGTGCCGCTGATCGGGCCGCGCACGCTCCAGCAGTACGAGGCGGCGCTACCGGCGCTCGACGTCAAGCTCACAGCAGAGCAGCTTGCCCGCCTCGACGCCGCCGGAGCCTGACCGGAACCCGACGCCGGGCCCGCGCGCAGGCTGGCGGTCAGGCGGTGCGGCCCTCCAAACCGGCGATGGTGATCGTGCCGGAGGTGGCGCGCAGGCCGAAGCCGTACCGGAAGCCCTCGCGGGCCTGCGGCGTGGCCAGCGTGGCGCCGATGCCGGCCGTGCGGAGCCGATGCCACCGGCCGCCCGTGTGGGCGAAGGAGGTGATGGTGTCGCCGGACAGCACCAGCGCGAGCCGGTCGCCCGGCGCGAGCGTCAGCGGCGCGTCGCCGGGCGTGTCCAGGAAGCGGCCGCCGACCCGCACGTTGATGCCGGACTGCTTGCGGGTGTTGTTGTACCAGGCGGTCACGTAGGTGTCCCGGTCCTTGACCCAGCCGACGAACACGCTGTCCTCCGGGCTGCCGGTGCCGGCGAACGAGCCGACCGTCACCACGCTGATCGCCTCGGCCGACGACGGCCCCGCCGGGCCCGCCACCAACCCGAAGAAGGGTTGCGCGCCGCTGCCCGCGAACCGGCCGCCGCCGGCCGTGGTCGCCGGCTTGGCCTCGCCGTCGAAGGGCTGGTGCACCGTGTAGCCCGCCGAGGTGTCAGCGGCGAACGTGTCCTGGGCCTCGGCCTTCGCATAGGAGGCGGGGTCGAGCGGTGCCTCCACGTGCGCGTACGCGCTGGCGGCCCGCGCGGACCGGTCGTACGTCGCGAAGGCGCGCACCGGGTAGGCGTCCGGGCGTGGCGAGGTCCCGGGCGGCGGCGTCACCCGCCAGCGCACCGCGAACCGGCCGCCGGGCCGCACCACGGGCGTCTCCGCGTGTCCGAGCGGCTCGGCCGACCAGCCCGGCGGCACGGCAGGCGTCACCTTGACGTGCGTGGCCGGCTTGCGGCCGTCGTTGGTGAAGGTGGCGGTCACCACGGCGGGCACGCCCTGCTCGGTGACGGCCGCGTCCAGCCGGGTGTCGCCCGCGGCGGGCGACCACGCCTGCAGCTCGGTGACGCCGACGTACGCGCCGGGCGGGTTGCCGAACACCAGCCGGATCCTGGTCGTGGTCAGGGCCGGGAACGTGATCCGGTTCAGCGCCGCACCCGGCTCTCGCGGCGTGCGCGCCTGCCCCGGCACCTCCCGCCACGCCGACCCGTCCCAGAACTCCAGCCGGTACGACGCCGGCGCCCGCACCCCGCCCCCGTCGTCGTAGGCGTAGAACCGTACGTCGCTCACCTGGGTCGGCACGCCGAAGTCCACCCCGAGATGGTCCTCCGGGTTCGGGGAGCGGTAGTTGGTCCAGCGGCTGTGCGGGACGTCGTCGTAGAAGATCCGCCCGTCCACCGCGTCCCACACGTTGTCGATGCCGTTGGTGTACGACGCGAACGGTTTGGGGTAGCCGGTTCCGTACGGATTTGCGGCGTCGTTGCCGGGACGCGAGGAGCGGTCGGGCGCGACGGCGGCCGGCACCCGGGCGGTCAGCTCGCCGAGCGCGGATCGCGCGGCGGCGAGCCTGCCGTTCACGTAGACGCGCAGTCCCTTGCCCTGGCCGTACCTGGTGCCGTCGCGGTCCCACAGCACCGTCACGTTGTGCCCGTGGTACGGCACGTTCTCCAGCGCGAAGTGGTCCCACTCCGCGGGTGCCAGCGGGTTCACCACGACCTTGCCGTCTGCCTGCGGGCGCAGCCCGATCAGGCCGCTGATCACCAGGTCGTCGAAGGTGGAGTGGTTGTAGTGCTCGCTGTGCCCCCGCGCGTCGTAGATCCAGCGCGGCTCGTCGGGGTGGTGCGCCTCGGCGACGTACGGGTGGCCGTCCTTGTACTGGGTGAGCGCGTAGCCGCGCAGCACCCGGTAGTAGTCGGCGGCGGTGACGACGTCCTGGTCGCGGTCGTTGAGCAGGTTGGCCATGGCGGTGAGCGTGGTCGAGGTCGAGTACGGCCAGCTCGGGCCGTCCCAGCGGCAGCAGCCGCCGAGCGCTTCCCGCATGAAGAAGGGGCTGCGCCGCTCGGCCGTGGTCGGCCCGTACGGCGCGGCGAACCCCTGCGGGTCCAGCAGCTGCGCCCACGCCTTCTCGGTCCCGGGCTTGGCCATGCCGAACGCCCACGGCACGAACCCGATCTGCTCCCTCGTGGAGACCAGCTTCCGCTGCGGGTCCAGGTCGGCGCGGGCCTTGTGGTAGAAGAACTGCCGCTCCGGGTCCCACAGGTAGCGGTGCAGCGCGTCGCGCAGCGAGGCGGCCCGCCGCTCGAACGTCCTGGACAGGGCACCGTCACCGCGCATCCGGGCGATGGCGGCGATCGCCCTGGCGTCGCCGTACTGGTAGGCGTTGAGCGTCGGCCGGTAACCCGCGCCGCCGTGGTAGGGATCGGCCGGGTCGGTCTCGTAGGAGGAGGCGGTGTACTCCATCGCGTCCCACACCGGCACCGACCAGTACAGGCCCAGGTCCTTGTCGTACTGGCCGCCCCACTTGTCGTACTGGCGGACCAGGTCGGGCAGCAGTCTCTCGGCGAAGGACGCGTCGCCCGTGACGAGATAGCGCTGGTAGGCGGCGTCGGCCGCCCACCAGGCGTACTGGTGCGCCCAGTCGTCGGTGTCCTTGTTGAGGTACTCCTCCTTCGGCTTGGGGCTGCTGCCGGGGCCCTGCAGCCAGTACGTGAGGTAGTCGTCGATCGGGCGGGTGTCGCGCAGCCAGCGGCCCTCGTACACGTGGTGGCCGGCGGCCGCGACGATGCCGCCGAGCGGCGCGGCGTAGCCGGGGGCGTTGTGGAACTCGGTGATGATGTCGCCGGTCGCGGAGTCGGTGTAGCGGATGTGCCGCTTGTAGGTGCTCCAGCGGTAGTAGTAGACGTCCTGGATCTCCCGGTCGGGCACCTCCAGGAAGGGGATGTTCGCCTCGTACCACTCCGGCTCGGCGTATCCGGCCAGCAGCGCCCGGTGGTCGAGGAAGGCGGTGCCCGGGCCGACCTCGGGGTATACCGGCGGGGGTTTCGGAGTGGCGGCGTTCGCCGGGGTGATGGTCAGGGCGGTCGGCGCGACCAGCGCCGCGAGCATCGCGAGCGCCGCAGCCGTGCGTCTCATGGTCACCTCAAGCGTTCTCGGGGGGTGACAGTAGACCGCTCAGATCCGATCGCACACGTGGATCGAATCTGACCGATATTGACCACATATTGACCAGTCGCGAGCGAAAACGCAAGATGTGTCCGGGAATGTGCGCCGACGTGATGTGGCGTACTGCTCCCCCAATCCCGCACTCTTGCACGGCCCGGCGTGGGGTCCGCGGTTCGCTGAGGCGTATGAGGAGGCCGGCGGTGTGCTGGCCGCGACCGCGGGGGAGCGGCTGTACCGGCAGGTGCGGGACGGGCCGGCGTGCTCAGAAGAAGTGCGGTTGGTGTCGCAGCCATGAAGGGAGGCGGGGAGGGCAGAGTTGACGACACGTGCCGTGGAGGAGCGGCTGGATGCCTATGTCACCGCTCTGAGGACGCACTGGCCTGAGCCGGGGGTGGTCCAGGGTGGCTCTCTCACTTCATCTCGGCCCGGTCATCGGCTCGCCTCATCCGCGTAGCGGCTCAGGCGCTGCGCGGTTGTCTCCAGGTCGGCGGCGGCCGCGGTGCAGGCTGCGAGGTGGGCGGTGACCGATGCGTGCAGCCAAGGCGGTGCCTCGCCGTCGGCCTTCAGCCGTGCCTGGATCGCGCGCAGGCGCTCGGCGCAGGCGGCGAGGGCGCGGGCGTCTGAGCGCAGGATTTCGGCGTGGGCGGTGATCGCGGCGATGTGGGCGGGCATGGCTCCTCCGTCAGATGGGCGGTACCGGGACGGCGGCGTCACGGAGCGTCTGGCGGGTGGTGGCTGACAGGCACAGCAGGGGGCGGGCGCCGTCGAGTCCCAGTTGGCGGAGCTGGTTGGCCAGTGGGTGGGTCGACTGTGGTTCGATGAGCAGCCGAAGTGATGGCGCTGGGTGGAGCCGGGCTTGCCCGCGGGTCCGTATGGAGGATCGCAGCACGGTACCGGTGTCGCGTGTGTAGCCGACGAGGCCGGGGTCGTTCAGGGGTAGTCCCGGGCCGAGTCGTCCGCGCAGGGTGAGGATCTGGTCGGCGGTGACGTGGGCGGTGCGGGTGCTGAGCCGGAGTTCGAGGGGTGTCAGGTACGTCTGGCCGCCCCACAGTTGCGGGCCGAGGGCGCGGACGATCGTGGTGTCGACTGCGGAGCCGATGAGGAAGCTGCCGGAGTGGCGTAGGTCCGCGGCTCGCAGTAGGTCGGGCCAGGCGGTGATGCTGGGGCGTCGTCTCGGCGGGTTGGGCCACGAGCGTCGGTGGAAGGGGCCGGGTATGACGATGCCGATGTGCAGTTCTCCGTAACGGCCGGCGCTGGTGTGTCGGTTCCAGGCGGTGTGTATGGCGATCAGCGTCCGGCCTGCCACTTGTACGGCGGGGCCGAGGCCTGTGTCTTCCAGTAGGTCGGCCGTGGTTGTCGGGTGTGCGGTGAAGTATGCCGTGAGGGCGTTGCCGTCGCGGGTTCTGATGGGTAGTTCGATGGTTCCTTCGGGGGTGTCCATGGGGTGGGTGGGCACGGTGAGGAAGGGAAACTCGTCGGGGTCGGGTGGGCGGTCGAACAGGAGGTATGCCTGGGATCGTACGACTTGTCCCCGGAAGGGTGTGAGGCGTTCGTCGATGTGGTCGCGGGCTTCGGGGAGGTCGTGGGTGATGTTGGCGAGGTAGTGCTCGATGCTGTGGCAGTGGGGGAACAGGTGGGTGGAGTCGCCGTAGTCGACGACGTACCAGTCTGGGTGCAGGTCGAAGCAGGTGCCGGCGCCCTGTCCGTCGAGGGTGGGGATGATGTCGTGCTGGTTGGTGACGCTGGCTACCCAGGTGCGTGGGTCGGCGGGGTGTTTGAAGTCGATGGGTGAGCCGATGGCGACGGCGTGGGTGATGGTGTGGCGGGTGCAGAAGTCGGGGTCCTGCGCGAGGTTCATGATCGCTGCTCCGCCTGCGCTGTGCCCGATGAGTGCGAGTTCGGCGCCTGGAGGGGGTCCGTAGTCGGTGACGGCTTGGGCGAGGGCGCGGCTGTAGGGGCTGCTGGACAGGACGGCGCTGCTGAAGGCGCCGAGCAGGTCTTGGGGTGATTGGCCGTCGGGGCGTCCTGCTCGCATGCCTGGTGCGTGGAGGACGTGGCGGATGACGCCGTCGGGTCCTTGGATGCTCTGGATGAGGGCTCGTCCGGTGGTGC
The DNA here is from genome assembly GCF_053603495.1 of Nonomuraea sp. NPDC004186. Taxonomy (NCBI): domain Bacteria; kingdom Bacillati; phylum Actinomycetota; class Actinomycetes; order Streptosporangiales; family Streptosporangiaceae; genus Nonomuraea; species Nonomuraea sp. NPDC004186. The sequence goes on from NZ_JBSGFQ010000008.1 coordinate 214,381, forward strand.
CGATGGTGCTGATGTTGGTCAGGAAGCCGAGTAGTGATCCGTGTGTGCACAGTTGGGCGGACTCGGTTGTGGTCAGTTCGATTCGGCGTGCGGCGCCTTCTCCGGTGTCGAGGATGGCGATGGCTTTGTTGCTGATGCCGGTGATCGGGTCGGCGGTGGCGAAGCCTTTTCCTGTTGCGATGAGCCAGGCGGTGGTGTCGTTGAGTGGGTTCTCGTCGAGTAGTGCGCGTAGTGCGAGGATTTCGCCGAAGATCGGGGCGAGTTGGCTGAGTGCGTGTACGGTGCCGCGGTCTTTGAGCAGGGCGCGTAGGGCTCGGATGGCCTCGAGGTCGCGGTCGGCGGCGGCTGCGTTGATGAGCCGGGTGAGCATGGGGTCTTCGGTCAGTTCGGGGTGGGTGAGTGCGACGGCTGCTATGCGTAGCCGGAGCGATGTGGCCAGTACGCGTATGGCCAGGCTTTCGACGCCGAGTATGGCGCCTGCTTTGGCGGTTGCGGTGGCGAGTCGGTTGCCGGTGAATGCGTACCCGAGGCCTTGTTTGTTTGTTGTGGCCTTGAGCAGCGCGCGGTAGGCGGGTTGGGCTGCGGAGGGGGCGTGGGGTAGGGCGCGTAGCAGTGCGCTGTCGGTGAGTGCGGTGGTGGTGTGTGCTGCTGCGTCCTGGACGGTGACGGCGATGTCCACGAGTTCGCGGGCCATGGTGCGCAGTCGTGCGGCGGTCGGGTCGTTCTCTGCGGTCATGATGGGGTCCGGTGGGACATGCTGACGTGGCGGGGGGTGGGGTCTTCCGGTGTGTTGCGGCGCAGGATGTCCGAGAGTGTGCGTGTGGTGGCGAGGACCCGTATGCCTTGGGGGGAGAAGGTGGCGGCGTTGAAGATTCGCGGGGCCAGCAGGGGGTTGGTGAGTGCTTGGGAGAAGGCGTCGATGGCGATGATTTTGGTGAGGAGTGGAGGCAGGATCGCGGTGGGGGATCCGGGTTCTTCGGCGAACAGGCCGACGTACAGGTCGATGTCGTTCACGTCGTGGTAGAGCTCGCGCAGTGCGCTGCTGACCCGCTGGTCGCTGGAGATCTGCTCGAAGGTGCGCACTTTGGGGAAGCGGCAGTGTTCGCGGTAGCTGTTGTAGGGGGCCAGGTCGAGTGCCCGGGAGTCGGCGATGCTGGCCACGTCGATCTCGCGTAGGACGGGGTCGGTGTTGAACAGGCTGATGCGGCCGGCCCGTTGGCGGGAGGCGTCCTCGAAGAGTTGTCCGAGGCCGGGGCCGGGGATCAGTGCGCTGCCGAAGAAGGTTTGGGTCATCGGCAGGTCGTGTCCGCCTACTGACAGGTGGGACGGGATCAGGCTGTGCCAGCGGTAGACGAGGTTGAACTCCACCGAGGCCCAGTTCTGCCGGTGCCAGGGTGCGTGGGCCAGTGTCGCCGACAGCCGGGGGTCGAGGGTGAACCGGAAGTGGTAGGGGGTGATGTGGTTGATGTATTCCTCGACGACCAGTTTGATGAGCAGCACGATGAGGATGTTGCGGGCCGTTTGGAAGAGTCGCTCGTCGTCCCAGTGCGGGTGTTCCTGTGTGAGCAGTCGCGCGATCCTGTTGTGCTCACGCAGGAACAGCACGGTGAGCATGGTGAAGCCGATCTGGCCGTTGCCGCGGTCGCTGCCGGTGGCGAACAGCGTGTCGCGTTGCGCGTCGGTGAGCTGGTCGAAGCGGATGACGCTGAGCGGGGTGAACTCCGGCTTGATCTTGCCGTTCTCGCACAGGTAGGGCGGGAACTCGCCGCCGTTGAGGAGCTGGCTCTTGAGCAGTCCGCCGTCGAATGTGCGTAGTGCGGCCGTCGCGGCCTCGTTGAGGCCGTACACCTGGTTCAGGTCGATGTGGTGGTTGGAGCTGTTCTTGCGTGGGTCGCGCGGGGTGTTGGTGTCGCCGCGCAGGAATCCGTCGGTGAACCATTGGGCGAAGTATGCGAAGAGCACGGTGGAGCGCGGGCAGGGGATCATGGATTCGCCGCGGGTGAACAGGTTGCCGGCGCTTTCGGGCGTGGGACGGTTCTCTTCGGTGGCGGGGACCGGGGGCAGGTGTCTGCCGCTGTAGGTGCGGTCGGTCAGGGAGGTCCACGAGGTGTAGTCGGCCATGGTGCTCAGGGGCTCGGGGCGTGGTGGCATCTCGCGGATGGCGTGGTCGATCAGTGAGGCGTTGATCCGGCGCCGGATCGGCCGGCTGCTCTGGAGGAGGTCCCAGATTGGCCGGCCGTTGGTCAGGGCCAGGAATCTGAGCCGGTTGGCGAGGCCATCCGTGGCGATGGTGCGTGCGCGTGATCGGCTTGCCGCCATCGTCAGCCTTCCCGCCCGTCGGTGCCGAGCTCTTCGGTGCCGGGCTCTTCGGTGCCGAGCGCGAGGGTGAAGGTGTCGGGGAAGATCCCGAGTGTCCGTTCGACGTGGCCCGCGGGTGGCGGGAGCGGGCGCACGCCGGGGCGCAGGAGCAGGCGGCGTACGGTCTCGGCGATCACTACGTCGGCGACGTGCACGCCGAGGCAGGCGTGATGGCCGGAGCCGAAGAACAGGTGATGGTGGCGGGGGCGGTCGAGGCGGAATTCGTCGGGTTCCGGCACCACGGCCGCGTCGAACATGGCGGAGGCCGGTGCCGCGAGCACGAAGGTGCCTGCGGGGATCAGCGTGCTGCGCGGGGTGCCGGCGGCCAGGACGTGGTCGCGTTCGCACAGCCGGGGAAGGAGTTTGAAGAACGGGCTGAACCGCAGTGCCTCCCAGACGTACGGGTCGAACTGTTCGGGGTCTGCGGCGGCGGCCGTGGCCTGGGCGAGTATGTGCGGGCGTAGCAGGAGTTGCTCGACCGCCTCGACCATGGCTCCTGGCGCGCTTTCCACGAAGCCCAGTGGCAGTCCGGCCATGTTGATCACGATGCGGTCGTCGGTCACGGAGGCGCCGGCGGGCAGGGAGGAGCGGGCGAGGCGGGTGAAGATGTCGTCGGGGAGGTCGCGTCCGGCTCGCAGGGTGGCCCGGTGGTCGGCGAGGCGGTTTCGCAGGTATGCGACCAGTTCGGTGCCTGCTGTGACGGAGGCGGCCTGGATCTGCGGGTCTCCGTGGAAGTTGGCGAAGCCGTCGGCGACGATGGCGCGGGTCCATCGGCCCAGGGTCTGCGGGTCGGGGCCGGGTATGCCGAAGTATCGTGCGCACACGCCGAGGGCGACGGGGCGGAACAGCCCGTTGACCGTTTCGAGGTGTCCGTCGGGCGGGGCGGCGTCGAGCAGTTCGTCGGCGAGGCGGCCGGTCAGCTCGCGGACGTCGGCCGCGTCGCGCGGGTCGAGTATGAGCTGCATCAGGCCTTTTTCGCGCCAGTTCATCGGGGTGGCGTCCCTGCCCAGCATGAACGGGGAGCCCAGTGCGGCGTCGAGGCGGGGGCCGAAGGCGCGTACCGAGAAGACCTGTTCGTGGGAGAGCACTTCGGTGACGTCGGCGAAGCGGGTGACGACCGTGAAGGCGGGGGTGGCGAAGATGGGGCGGCGCTCGCGCAGCTCGGCGAACAGGCTCCGCCAGTCGGTACGCATCCACTCCCGGACCAGGCTGAACGCGGACATCGGGTCCCGGGCCAGCGCCTCGTCGTATCTCTCGAGATGGCCGCCCGTGGTCGCCTGATCGACAGCACCCATTCCGTGGACCTTCCGCCTGATGTCGGAGCGCACAATGATGATCACGTTGTGCAATCACAATCTAGGGATGCGTCGCGCCTTTTCTTCATGACGACCGAGTGCAGTGTTTTGCTTCCTCAGGGTAATCGCTCCGTTACTGTCAGGACATTGCCGCAGTCCATGGGCCTGGCCGTTCAATTAGGAGCCTGATCGTCCTGTACCGCTCATGGGAGGAAACGTGTCGTCACCCATGCCGCAGCCGGGTACGGCGGAGACGGTGACGGTCACCACCGGCCGCCGCACCGCGTATCTGGTCGTCCTGGTCGTGCTGCCCGTGTTGCTGCTGGCCCTCGCGGTGCCGGCCGCCTGGGGGTGGGGTATCGGCCTTCGCGACCTGGTCATCGCGGTGGTGATGTATCTGGTGAGCATCTTCGGGATCGCCATCGGCTATCACCGTCTCTTCACGCACCGCGCGTTCAAGGCCAACCGGGGGCTGCGGATCGCGCTCATGCTGGCCGGTGGCATGGCCGTCGAGGGTCCTGTCACGCTGTGGGCCGCCGAGCACCGCCGCCATCACAAGTACGCCGACCGTGAAGGTGACCCGCACTCGCCGTGGCGTTACGGCGACGGCGGCCTGGCCCTGCTGCGTGGCATGCTGCACGCTCACATCGGCTGGTTCTACACGGCCCATCAGCGCTCCAGCCGGCGGCATTGGGTGCCGGACCTTCTGGCCGACCCGGATGTGCGGCGTTTCGACGCCGCCTACCCGGCGGTGGTCGTCCTGTCGTTCGCGCTCCCGGCCGCCGCGGGCGGGCTGTGGTCGATGTCATGGTCGGGCGTGTGGAGCGCGTTCCTGTGGGGTGGTTTGGTCCGCTATGCCGTGGTGCATCACGTCACCTGGTCGGTGAACTCGATCGCGCACACCTTCGGCGACCGTCCGTTCCGTACCAGGGATCGTTCGTCGAACGTGTGGTGGGTGGCGATGCTGACGCTCGGCGAAGGCTGGCACAACTGGCATCATGTGGAGCCGACGTGTGCCCGGCACGGTGTGCTCAGGGGCCAGTTCGACCCCAGTGCGCGGCTGATCCGCTGGTTCGAGCGGGCGGGCTGGGCTCACGGCGTACGCTGGCCGAACCCCGACCGCCTGACGACCCACCGCACCGACCGCAGTCCGGACCACAGCCCCGATAGCGGGGCCGACTCCCTGCGATGACGTGTCGTCGTGCCGCCTGATCCGCTCCAGGTCGAACACGTCGCACCAGATGGCGGCGACCAGTTCTTCGGCGGCTCCGCGTGGCCGGGTGTCGGCTGTGTCGCTCATCTCGCCGGCCGTCCGAGCGTCGGCTCGGCAGTGGTGTTCATGATCGGCTCCAGACGCTGTAGAGGCCGGCGGTGCCGGTGCCGGTGATGAGGAAGTCGAGGTCGGTGCTGCGCAGCCAGGTGTCGCTGAGCGCCGCCGGGTCGGCTCCCGGGCGTCCGGTGTCGGCGGCGAGCTGTGACCAGAGTCCGTCCAGCCGTTGTCCGGCGGCGGTGCAGGCGATGTCGGCCAGGTCGAGCGCGGTCGGGTTGCCGCGCTCCGCGAGGTCGGCCGCGCGGGCGAGGACCACGGAGATGCCGAGCAGTTCGGCCGCGATCCGGCCGACGAGGGCGAGGAGCCGTTGCCTGGTCAGCAGCTTGTCCAGCGGGATCTCGCTGGTTGCGGCCCGGCCTCGGGCGGTCCGCCGGGCTCGTAGAACGGCCGCAGGTTCGCCTCCGCCGACCACAGGTCGAGCACGAATTCGACGCCGCGAGCCCCCCGCAGACTGCGGGCGTCCCGGAAGCATGCAGCGCAGAGGGGATGGACAACGTCGGCATCGTCGTCGCCGAGGGGCGTTGGGCAGCGCGTCTCGACGACCAACGAGTCGACGTGGCGATGATGCGGACCCCGGACGGCCACGGCCGGATCGAGCCGGCGAAGTAGCACACACCGAAGGCGATGGGATCCCCATGGTCTTGGCCGAACATCCAACGGACCTGGCTCTGACCTGCAGTGCGTGTGTTGGGGCGGGGCGCGCCTACGAGCAGCGGCACGATCGCTGAAAAAAGTCAGGGCACGAGCCGTGGAGGATGTCGAGAATGCGATGCCGGCTCCGTCCCAGGAACACCAGCGGCCACGAACCGGCCGCGTGATGAAGGAGACCGAGCATGACGATCCAGCGGATGGACAACGTCCTCATCGTTGTCGACGACCTTGACGCCGCCATCGCGTTCTTCGTCGAACTCGGCATGGAGTTGGAGGGCAGGGCGCCGATCGAGGGGCGTTGGGCGGAGCAGGCGGAGCGTGTCATCGGGCTCAACGGGGTTCGGCAGGAGGTCGCGATGCTGCGGATCCCGGGCGGCGTCGGCGGGATCGAGCTGGCGATGTTCCACACGCCGAAGGCGATCAGCGCCGAGCCGAAGGACGCGCCGGCGAACACGCTGGGCATTCGCCGCGTCATGTTCGTCGTCGACGACATTGAGGACGTCATTGCCCGCCTGCGCCCCCACGGCGCCGAACTCGTCGGCACGCTGGAGCAGTACGAGGGCAGCTACCGGCTCTGCTACGTCCGCGGCCCCGAGGGCATCATCGTGGGCCTGGCCCAGCAACTCGGCTGACGGTCCGTCGCGGCCGACCAGGGCGATCCGGCTCGCGCACACCGGACGCATGTCCTTTCCCGCCATCAGCAATCACCCTCGATCCCGCAAGCCCGGAGAAAAGCCGGGGCGGATCAAGAAAAAGATCCTAGGAGAAATGACCGTGGAGCCGAACGAGGTAACCGAGGTTCTGAACCGGCCGCTCAGCCGGGAACTGCTGGCCCGCGACGTGACCCGCCTGGCCTATGTCGCCAAGGACGGCACACCCCGCAACCTCCCGATCATCTTTGCCTGGAACGGCTCGGAGATCGTCACAGGTGAAGATCAGCCGGAGCCGGTCGTCGTCGATGGCGCCGACAGGCTCGGGCGGGGCGTCGTCGTAGGACATCTGAGCCTCCTTGCGCTTGTCGTCGTGCTGGACCCGGTCGATGGCCTTGCGGTTGGCGGTGGTGGTCGGCCAGGCGCCCGGGTTGGGGGCAGGCCGTCGGCCGGCCACCGCTCGACGGCGGTCGTGAACGCCTCGCCCGCTGCCTCCTCGGCGACCGAAGCGCCTGGTCAGGGTGCCACCACCCGCGCCCACTCGTCGTAATGGTCCCGGATGATCACCCCTCGACGCTCACTGGAACGGCCGCACCTCGATCTTCCGATCGCAGACCTTCGACGCCTCGGCGGCGAGCTTGAGCGCCACATCCAGATCAGGGGCCTCCCACACCCAGACGCCGGCGAGGTACTCCTTCGACTCCACGAAAGGCCCGTCGCTGAACACCGCCTGCTCGCCCCGGTTGTCGATGACCGTGGCCGCGTCGGTGTCCGCGAGTCCGCCCGCGAAAACCCAGTAGCCCTCGGCGATCAGTCGTTCGTTGAACGCGCTGATGGCAGGCAGCCTGTCCGTGCTGCCGGGATTGCTCTTGTCATCGATCACGGAAACCAGGTACCGCATCTGAGGATCATCTCCTGTGGTGCCAAGACAGCGTGGTTCGGTGGTCAGGGACTTCAGACTCTTGCATACCGCGGGCGCCCGGCCGGCCGGTAGACCTGGGTCGTCACGCCCTTGGAGTCGACCCGCGACTCGACCAGGCCGAGCGCAAGATCCGGGCCGGTCTCCGGGAACAATCGCGTGCCCTGGCCGAGACCACGATCAGAGTCATCTCGTCGACCAGATCGTTCTCCAGCAGCCACCGGGTCAGGGTGCCACTGCCGTGCACCTGCAGCTCACCCCCGGGCTTGGCCTTCAGCTCACTGATGGCCGCCGCGAGGTCACCGCGGAGAACGGTCGTGTCCTCCCAACGTGGCGCGGTGAGCGTGGTCGAGGCAACGTACTTGGGGGCCTCGTTCAAGGCCACGCCGACGGGATGTGCGCGCATCCGGCCGATCGATCCCCAGGAGCCGGCGAACAACTCGTAGGTGCGCCGGCCGAACAGGAACGCCTCGGCGCGCCGGTAGGTCTGCGTGATGAACGTCCTGGTCTCATCGTCACCCGCCCCCAGGGCCCATCCGCCGCGCTCGAATCCGTTCCTGCGACCCTCCTCCGACGCGCCGCCGTTTCCCTGCACCACTCCATCGATGGTCACCTGAGTCACGGTCGTCAGCTTCATGATCGCGGTTCCTTCCACGGTCGATCGCGAAGATCCTGACCAGTGGTGGCGGGCGTCGAACGGCTCGGGCGCGTGGGCAACCTCGCGGCTCTGCTCGCGCTCCACCAGGTCGCGCTGGAGCAGTGCGCCGCCTTTGCTGACGGCGCCGGACCGGCCGAGCGCAAAACGTACCGTGCCTATGCTGCCCGCATCGCCGCCGAAGCCGACCCCGGCCGGCTGCGCAGTCCCCGCCGTCGCACATCACGGCCCCATCGCCCTGCCGCAAGTCGTGACCTGCGAAACGCTCTTGCGAGGCCGCATCCGAACGGAAAAGTCGCGGCAAGCCGCTCAACTGAGCTCCGCTGACGGGACTTTCCGAGGCTGCTATATCTGTCAAGTGGTTGCATGAAGGGGTTTTGGTGCGCGTTCGAGGAGCTTGAACAGTTGTCGGGAAAGGGCTCGTTTGAGGCA